>JAITUX010000214.1 GCA_031286085.1 Candidatus Adiutrix sp.
CGCCCGCATCCCATGGCCCCGCGGCCGGACGGCCTGGATTACTCAGACGCCGAAAGCCCGCCGGCTCCATGAGACGGCCCGGGCGGGCCGCGCAGATGCTGGATGATCCAATATAGCACATTAGCCGGAGGTTTACAATATATTCTGCGGCCCTCCGGCCGCGGCCGGCCAAGCCAGCGCCGCCCCATGGCCCGCCGGCTATGGCTCCGGGGCTTGCGGCTCCCGCTTAACCTCAAGCGTCAGTTCAAAAAAATTAAAAAAACTTCAAAAAACATTAAAGCGGCCTTTAGAAAAGCCGATAAGAACCTTGAAGGCGGCGCGGACGCGCCCTTAAGGCGACGAAAGTGGAGACAAGACCATGAGCCTGACTATCAATCACAACATGATGGCCTCCGACACCCAGCGCCGGCTGAACCTGTCCCACGCCCGCCTGGCGGTGAACACCCAGCGCCTGGCTTCCGGGCTCAGGCTGAACGGCCCGGTGGACGGCCCGGCCGCCTTCGCCGTCCGGGAGATGATGCGCTCGGATATGAGCACTCTCCAGCAGAGCCTCCGCAACGCGGCCGACGGGGTCAGCCTGCTCCAGACCGCCGAGGGGGCCATGGCCGTCATTGACGAAAAGCTCATCCGCATGAGGGAACTGGCCGAGCAGGCCGCCACGGGCACCTACACCACGGTGCAGCGGGAAATCATAAATTCAGAATACCAGGCCATGGCCGCGGAAATCGACCGCATCGCCAACGCCACCAATTTCAACGGGGTCAAGCTTTTGGACGGCTCCATCAGCGACAGCCATCACGGCCTGGGCCTGAAAATACACTTCGGCCTCACCGACAACCCGGCCGAGGATTACCACTTCGTCCAAATCGGCGACGTCCGGGCCACCACGGCCACGGGCCTGCGGGTGGCCGGGGACGCCCGCAACGCCGTCTGGGGCAATACCACCTACGCCGACAACTTCAAGGCCGAAGCCTGCTGCGGAGGCGGCGTCTCCAGCCTGAGCGCGCCGGTGGACGGCTGGCGGGGGGGCGACGTCTTCTCCTTCGGCTACAACTGGGATATGGGCGCGGCCAGCGCGGCCAGCCTAACCCGGGGCCGCTATATCGCCGGGGCCTGGGCGGCCAAGGGTGACGATTTCACCCTGGGCCAGCTTCTGGACCAGGTCAACAGCGGCACCCAGGCCCGGGTGCGGGTCGATATCAAGGACCCCAATGAGACCAGGTACGAGATCCAGTCGAGCAACGGCCGGCCCATCGACATCACCGCCTACTACGAGGAATCCAAGACCGTCTGCCCGAGGGATTTGGTGATCATCGGCGATATCCCGGTCGAAATGTCCAAAGCGGCCGGGATGTTCGAACTCGACGACCAACTGGTGTCCGCCGATATGGTTGAAGCGGACGCCGTCGGCGGCTTCAGGCTGAAGCTCGGCACCCCGGTCGCCAAATACTCGCACGCGGGTCTCTCCCTGGACGGCCTGGTGGAAGGCGACCCCGAGGCCCACGCCTTCCAGTTTTCTTTCGGCGATGAGGTCTATTTTTACGGCAGCGCCTCACTGGTCCGGGACGGCCTGCCCGAAGAGGGCTTCAGCCTGACCCGGCTGGGCTCCGGCCAAACCTTTCACAGCCCGGCCTCGGCCCTGGCGGCGGCCATCAACGGCAAGGCCGACAGCCGTTTCTGGGCCCGGGTGGAAGAGGAGCCCGGCTTCTACCGGGACGGCTACCTCTCGGTTTATGTCTTCTGCAAGGAAAGCGGGGATAAGAGCTGCCTGGAAGCCTGCGACAAGGCCCTGGGCCTGGTCGGCAACGCCAGCCGGGTGGAAGACCTGGTGATGTGGTTCAACGACGAGACCGGCCAATCCGACAACCGGAGCGTCGTCTTCAACAACGGCGGCAAATACTGGGGGGTCCTGACCGCCCAGCCCAACGGCTACGGCAGTTGGGCCCTGGAACTCACCGGCCAGGACCTGGGCACGGGCCGGGATCTCAAGATTCTGAATATGGGCGACGGGGCCGACCTGGATTTGGGGTCCCTGGCCGGCCGGGGTTTCGGCCTTAGGTCCAACGGCGGCCTGGCCGGCAACTTGAGCGGCCTGGATTCGGCCGGCTTCGTGGAACTGCGGAACGCCGACGACGGCGACTGGGCCGGGGCCCACCTGCGCACCCAGAGCCATGCCCAGGAGGCCCTGGAGGCCCTCACCCTGGCCATCAGGAACAAGGAAAAAATCCGCACCTCCCTGGGCGCCTACATGAACCGCCTGGAAAACACCATGAACCACCTGGAAATAACCATGATCAACCTCCAGACCGCCGAAAGTTCCATCTCGGACGTGGACGTCGCCCGGGAGATGACCGATTTCGTCAGGAACCAGGTTCTCACCCAAACCGGCATCTCCCTCCTGAGCCAGAGCAACAGCCTGCCCCAGATGACCCTGGCCCTCCTTAACGGGTAAACCTCAAGGGCTTGAAAGGCCGGCGGAGCCGGACCTTTCAAGCCCTTGGGTTTAGTCCGCAAATATCCTCCAGCCGGATGAACCATAAGTCAAACCTTGGTTTTCCCTTTTTTTCGGGCGGCGGCCGAAACTCTGGCCGCGAAATGAAACGATGCGGCTTTTTGTTTCGGTGCGCCGCCGTCATTTCCCAGTTTGCTTGGCTTCCTCTGGGGAGAAG
>JAITUX010000223.1 GCA_031286085.1 Candidatus Adiutrix sp.
AGCCTGTGCGCGGCGGGCAACGAAAGAACCATGGTCGAAACCGGCAGGCTGGCTTCGGGCGGCCCGATCTGGTGATGGGCCAGGCGGGGGTCGCCTGGAGCGGTCGGTTCAAGCGACAAGGAGGCAAAGCCGCCGTTTGGCATGTCAAAGGAGAGTTCAGCCGCCACATCACGGGTTCTGGGGATGACGAAAAGAACATCGGGCCGTCTTTTAAATTCGTCTATCCGGGCCTGGGTGTATCCGGCATCACCGCTGCCCGCCGGCACCATGATGAGGGTGTTGGGATCCCGCAGAAGCCGGCCGCGGAGGGCTTCCACCGTGCCGACCTTGACCGCGTTCATCACCAGCAGCGGGGTTAGCATGCTGGCCAGGGCCAATACCGCGCACAGGGACAGAACGCGTTCGTGGAACCAGTCGCGCAGGGCCAGGCGCATGGAGAGGAGGTGATTTCTCATGGTCCGGCCGGCCCGTCGTCGATGAAGGCCACGGAAACATCGCCGCTCGCCTCCGCCATGCGGATGGGCACTTCACGCAGGCTGAATTCCGGCACCAAGGCCTGGTCATGGGTCACCATAATGAGGGTCGCCCCCTGAACCTTAACGGCCTCGATGAGTATGCCCATGACCGTGCGCGCATTATTGGGGTCAAGGGCGGCGGTCGGTTCGTCCGCCAGAACGACTTTCGGCTTCGCCGACAGGGCCCGGCCTATGGCCACCCGCTGTCTCTCGCCTACGGAAAGCGGCCCCGGCAGGCTGGCCAGCAAATGGCCGATGCCGAGCAGGTCGGCGAGTCCGCGTGTGATTACGCGGATATCCGCCTCGGGCGTCCCCTTGAGCCTCGACGTAAGCCCTATGTTTTCCTCCACGGTCAGAAAAGGCAGCAGGCCGCCCGTTTGCAGGATATATCCAATATGCCGACGCCGCAAGTCCGCCATGAAGTCCACCCGGCTATCCCGCCAGGCGGAGGCGAGATCAAGGCCCGCGCCGTCCGGCGCGAAGCTGAAGCGGCCGGCGCTGTCAGGTTCAAGCACCATGCCGAGCAGATCCAAGGCCGTGCTTTTGCCGCAGCCGCTGGGACCGGTGAGGGCCATTTTTTCCCCGGCCGCCACGGCAAGTCTTTTGATATGCAGCTTGTAGCCGGCCCGGCCCGGGCGCGTCAGAATGAGGTCTTCAGCATGGTACATCATGACGCACACGGGCTTTACGCTACGGCAGCATGGTCAGGGGTACGCGATAGACCCATTCATTGCGGTTCGGCGAACCGAAACCTTCCCAGTTGGTGTTGTCCTTGTCATACTCGTCATAAAGAGCGATACGGGCGCTCAAATGGTCCAGGAACTGCTTCCGGCGGCCGGTGCTCATATCATTCCAATCTTCCTGGGTCATGGCCATGACATTGCTCACGTAGGGCAAGCCTTCCAGGAATTCCCCGAGTATGCCCGTCGCGGCCAGGTTTTGCCCCGGTCGATAGCTGCCGCGGGCGGTGCCGGCCACTTCCGAGACGAGGCTCTGGAAGAAATTCTTCTCGTCTCCCCTGATGATGCCGCCGCGGGCGTGGTCGTAGATGAGATTGATCTGCTGGCGCAGCTGGCTGAGCTGGGTTTTGGTCATCAACACCGCCGGCACGGCCGCCAGGACGGGCTGAGCCTGGGGATCCGCCGCCAGGCGTTCAAGGTCGGCTTCGGCAATCCAGGCGTTTACCACGTTGGGCGCGCGGACGCCCCGGCTGGCGCCGAAAAACTGCAACTGCATGGCGTAGCCCGTGGCTTCGGCAATGCGGGCGGCTTCCTCCTCCGGGCTCAGCTTCTTTTTTTCAGGACTGGCGGTCTTGTCGATGTCGGGCGGCGGCAATATGCGGCCTTCGGCCGTGGCGGTTAAAAGCTTGCTGTAGCCTTGGGCCAGGCTGCGGGTAACGGAGTCAAACTCCTCGGCTCCCTTGGCCGGGGTCGAAGCCTCAATGGGGATGTAAGACGCCTTGGTGTCGTCTCTGGTTGAAAGCTCTATATAGGCCTTGGCGGCCGAGGCGTGGTCGGCCTTGCCGGCCGGCGTCTTCAAGTGCACCGTGGTAAGATAGATGCTCCTGGACTTCAGATACTCGGCCAACACCCCGGGACTGAAACCTGTCCGGGAGGTGGGATCGTTCTCGCGCAGGGGGCCCGCATCCGTGATGAGCAACATGACCCGCGAGCCGAACTGGCCCCAGTTTAGGCTGTCCACCGCGTCCTTCACTCCGGCGAAGGAATCCTCGGTGAAGGCGTGGGTCGAGACATTAGCCTCCTCCACCTGGGCGAGGGCGGCTTCAAGCTCGTTACGCTGCTTGACGGTCTTAAAATCACACACCACCTGGGTGGTATAGCCCAGCTTGGGGCTTTTCTCCATATTGCTGCGAAAAGCCACCACCGCAAACGCGAATTTGTCGCCGTGAGGGTTTTTTTCCAGCTCGTCGTAGATGGCGCGAACAAGCTTCGTGGTCTGGTCTATATACGGTTTCATGGATATGGTGGTATCAATGACGAATACGAAGCCGGACCGCAGGACGCTGTCTTCGGGCCGCGCCGCGCCGCCCTGGCCGCCCGAGCCCGCATCCTGCCGGCCGTCGCCGAGGCCCGGATCAAGACAAGCCACCTCCAGGAGACGCAGTTTGTCTTTTTCAAATTGAGTGTCGACACTCAGAACGGGCAGCAGGTAAAAATTATTCTTGGAAACGGCGGCGTCCGGCGGTTCCGCCGCAATCACCGGGTAGTCGGCGGGCACATTCTCATTTTTGCTGATGAACTCGCTGAACTGCTTAATCTTGTCCGGAAGCCGCTCGTCAACGCAGGTATTCACCAGATCGTCATGATTTCGGAAAAACAGGGTGGGCCTGCGGCCCAGGCGATCCGTGAAAACCATGGTTATGGCCTGCGGCCAGACAGTGGTTTTGTCGGCCTCCAGCCAGCCATCGGCCTTGCTGTCCGAAACGCCCACTTCAACCCTGTTTCCCTGGCGGCCGTAAACGTAGAAAGCGGTGAAGGTCTTGACACGGTCGTTGACCACGGAGGCGTCGGCGGCGGCGCTGTCATACAATTTGGCGCCCGGATGCGAAACCAGCCGCTGATACAGGCTTGTTTTGCCGGGCATCAATTCCGGACGGCGGCCCTCACCGGCCGGGAAGGCGGCGCCGGCGGTGAATGAAAAGGCCAGAACAAGCGTGATGAAAAGAAGCGGACGGCCGCGGTATATGCGCATATATTCTCCTTGTCATTTTGCGGAATCTTCCGCTATTCTATCAATCCAGCCTACGGCTTTCCTGTTGCCGCGGCCCGCTTCCTCCTCCAACCATCGCTTGAGGGCGTTCAGGGCTTCGGCGGCGGCGGCCGGCTGTTTGGCGGCCGCTTTCTTATACAGGCTCCAGGCCTTCGCGCCATCCTTCACTATGCTGCCCCAGGGCGGGAGAGAGGGGTCCTCGGCCCGCGCCATATCCAGGGCGGCGGCGTCATCGGCAAAAAGCCAGAGGCGGTACACTTCGTCCTGTTCCTCGGCCGAAGAGGGCTTGAGCTGGCCGGCAAGTTCCATCGCTCCCTGAGGCGTGGGTCCGGAACCGGGGGCGAGATACTCATTCACCTGTTCACGCGTCGTGACGTGAGACGGCGAAGGCTCCGGTCCAGGCGGAACGTCTTCGGCGGTATCGGCTTTTTCCGGCTCCAATCCAGGCGTAACGTCTTCCCCGGGGCCGGCTTTTTCCGGCTCCAATCCAGGCGTAACGTCTTCCGCGGGGCCGGCTTTTTCCGGCTCCAATCCAGGCGTAACGTCTTCCGCGGGGCCGGCTTTTTCCGGCTCCAATC
>JAITUX010000004.1 GCA_031286085.1 Candidatus Adiutrix sp.
GCCGGCGGGGTGGATGAATTATTCAGCCTGGGGCCGCTGGCCCCGGCGGCGCTGTGTTCCGTCTCCTGGGGCCTGTTCAAGATCATGGGCTTCAACTGGCGGCTTTGCGGCTACAAGTCCCTCCAGGACTTCATCAAGGCCATGTATAGGGACGAAGCCAGCCACCTGGTGGCCGCCATGGGGTTCCTCAAGGGCAGCGGGCTTATCCCGGCCTTGAGGAGCCTGGATTGGGCGGCCTTCGCCAAGGGCTACAACGGCCCCGGCTACTCCGCCAGCAAATACGACTTGAAGCTGGCCCGGGCCTACAAGGCCGCCAAGGGCTGAGCCTGGACCGAAACCGGCGCCCTAAAAGGCGGCGCGGGGCTGACTGGCCTCGGCCGGAAGTTTAAAATAAAGCCCGCCCTGGCTTCGGCCGCGAAACCCCGCCTGGCTTGACTTGAGCGCCGGCTAGGGGGCCACTGGGGCCGTCAGCCCCAGTGGCCGGTTTGGCGCAGGGCTTCGCCGGTGATGAGCCCCACGCAGGTGGCCAGGTTGAGGCTGCGGATGCCGGGGCGGAGGGGCGCCCGCAGAAGGGCGTCCAGCCGCCCGCTGATTTCCGGGGGCAGCCCCCGGGTCTCGGGCCCGAAGACCAGGGCGTCGTTTTCGGAGAACTTGGCGGAGGTGTAGAGTTCGCCGGTCCGGGCCGAAGTCCCCCACAGCCGGCCGCCCCGCCAGGCGGCCCGGAAGGCCGGCCAGTCCGGCCAGGTTTTCAGGTCCACCAAGGGCCAGTAATCCAGGCCGGCCCGCCTAAGGTGCCGGTCGTCCAGCTTAAAACCCAATGGTTCAATGAGGTTCAGCCTCAGACCCAGCCCGGCGCAAAGGCGGGCGACGTTGCCGGTGTTGGGGGGTATTTCGGGCTGGAAGAGCACAATTTCCATTTTTTTTCACCAGAGTCGGAATTTTGGCCTTGTAATTGCCTATTCATCAGGCGGGTCTAAGTTCGCGACAAATTTTTGACGTTTGAAGACCCTGAAGCGAGGTTTGATTGTGCCCGTAGGTATGACCAACAGCCTGACCACCAAGCTTTTTGAAGGCAAGATAAACACCATGGGCGGCACCTTGGGGCTGCGCCTGGCCAGGCACGACATTTCGTCCACCAACCTGGCCAACATGGACACCCCGGGCTTCCGGGCCAAGCACCTGAGGTTTGAGGAGGTTCTGGCCCGGCACCTGACCAGGGTGCCCAAGGAACTGGAGGCCCGGCAGACCGACGACCGGCACATACCCACCAGGAACCCGGCCCGGGCCTTTGAGGTGGCCTCCACCAACATAAAAGTGTCGCCCTACGGCTGGGATGAATACGACGACGACGTTCTGGACATCGACAAGGAAATGACGCTTTTGACGAAAAACCAGATCATCTACAACACCACGGTGCAGATGCTGGCCAAATCGTTCGAGGGCTTGAAATACGCCATCAGCGGCGGAGGAGGAGCGTAACATGGACTTTTTGAATTCAATGGACATCAGCCAGTCGGGCCTGACTTCCCAAAGACAGCGCATGAACCTGGTGGCCATGAACCTCAGCCACATGAACACCACCCGCACCCCGGACGGCGGCCCCTACCGCCGCAAGGTGCCCATATTTGAAACCGCGCCCTATTTCAGCGGTTCCCGCGGCGTCCGGCCCCGGCTGGAAAACCAGCTTCAGGATTGCCAGGTGCGGGAGGTCATGGAAGACCGCCGCGATTTCAAGATGGTCTATGATCCCAGCCATCCCGACGCCGACGAATTCGGCTATGTGCTGATGCCCAACGTCAACGTGGTGCAGGAGATGGTGGACATGGTTTCGGCCAAGCGCAGCTACGAGGCCAACATCACCGCCGCCACCGCCGCCCAGAGCATGGCCCTGAAATCCCTGGATCTTCTCCGCTGATTTTTAACGCGCCGGTCCGCGCCGACGCGCGGCCGTTCGGGAGCCGCCCATGACCATAGTCCCTATAAAGTCCGCCAGCACCCCGGCCCTGGCCATGTCCCCGACCAATAAGAACGCTAAACGGCCCGGTTTCGTCGATCATCTCAAGGCCAGTTTCCTGACCACCAATGTTTTGCAGCACAAGTCCGCCACCGCCCAGGAGGAGCTGTCGACCGGCCGCAACGGCAACATTCACGAAACCCTCCTGGCCATCAGCAAGGCTGACGTCTCTTTCCGGATGCTGACGGAGGTCAGGAACAAGGTCATCAGCGCCTATCAGGAAGTCATGAGAATGCAGTCGTAGAGCCTTGCGCGGTAAAAAAGGTCCGGCGGAGCCGAACCTTTTTACCGCAGAAAGCGGGGTCTTTAAAGGCCCGGCCGGGCGGTCGCAGCCGCCCGGCCGGGTTTCCGGCTTATTGGTTCCAATCCTCGTCCGGGGGCTTGGCCGGCAGGGGCGGGCCGAGGCTGGAGTGGTCGGTGGCGGCGCGCTGCATGCTGCTGTCAATGAGTTCGCTTTCCATCTGCTCCCTGGTCTTGGCCGGCGCCTGGATTCGGGCGGGCGGGCGGCGATTTCGGCGCCGGCGGCGGGGCCGCGCCTTCATCCCAGACCATTATGCTGATGCGGCGGTTCTGAGGATCGTTGGGGTCGGTGCCCGGGAGGGGCTGGGTGTCGGCGTAGCCGGTGACGGCGGTCAGGCGGTCGTTGGGCACCCCGGACTGGTTCAGTATGATGCGGGCGGCCGAAGCCCGGGCGGTGGAAAGTTCCCAGTTGGTCACCTTCTGGCCGGACATGCGCAGGCCGTCGGTATGGCCCTCGATGGAAATTTTGTTGGGCGTGGCCTGAAGGCGTTCGGCCACGGTGCCGAGCAACTGCCGGCCCAGGTCGGTGAGCTTGGCCCCGCCCAGCACGAAGAGGGGCCGCCCGTCCTGGTCCATCACCTGGATGCGGAGGCCGCCCCTGGTTCTTTCAACCTCCACCTGGGCGGAGGCGTCGTTGCCCAGGGCGCTTTTCACCTGGGCCTGGAGTTCGTTTTTGAAATCCTCCTGTTCGGGGCTCAAGGGGCCGCCTCCGCCGCCGCCCTGGTCCTTGGGGCCGCCGGGGGGGCTGTCGCTGCGGCCGGCATCGCCGCTGCCTTCGCCGCCTTCCTCGCCCTGGGGCAGGTTTTCCAGGTTTTTCATGATCTTTTGGCTGGCTTGCAGAAGGGCCACTATCTGGGCCTGGACGGCCTCGTTTTCGGCCTCGGGCTCCACGGTGGCTTCGCCGTCGTTCTTGGGCTTGAAGCAGCCGCCTTCCAGAATGCCGGGCCGCTTGGCCCCGCCCTCGGTGAAGGCCGAAGGCAGCCCGCCGTTGAAAACGGCGTCGGACATGCTGAGTTCATTGAAATAGTCGGCCAGGGCCTCCCGGCCCTGTTCCGAGGAGATGGCCAGGAGCCACATCACCAGGAAGAAGGCCATCATGGCGGTCACGAAGTCGGCGTAGGCCACCTTCCAACTGGACCCGCTGTGACCGCCGCCGTGGCCCTTCTTGATGATTTTTTTGATTATGGGCGGTTTTTTGTCGCTGCTCATGGCTCACCTCCGGGAGGGGCCGATCATCTTTTGACCGCCTTGAGCAGTTCTTCCAGTTCCTCGTAAGCCGGCCGGCAGTGGGAGGGAATGGCCCGCCGGGCGAACTCTATGGCCAGGACGGGCGGCATGCCTTTGGCGAAGGCGGCCAGGACGGATTTGGCGACCTTGAGGAGGCAGTCGAAATCCTTGGCCTGGTTTTCCAGGCACTTGGCCATGGGGGCCATGTAGCCGTAGCTGAGCAAAAGGCCCAGGAAGGTGCCGCAGAGGGCCGCGCCCACGCTGGCCCCCAGGATTTCCGGGGGTTCGGTCATGAGGCCCATGGTGGTTATGATGCCCAGCACCGCGGCCACGATGCCCAGGCCGGGCAGGGAGTCGGAAACCACGGTCATGGCGCCCGGCACCAGGCCGCCGTGGTGCTCATGGACCTCGGTGTCTATGTCCATGAGGTTTTCAAATTCATAGGGCTCAATGTTGCCGCTGACAAAGACCTTGAGGTTGTCGGCCAGAAAATCCCTTAAGTGATGGTTTTTTTGAATGGATTGGTATTTGCCGAAAATGCCCGAGCTTTCAGGCTTGTTGGCGTGTTCTTCCAGGGCCAGCATGCCTTCGCGGCGGGCTATGGAGAGAAATTCGAACATCAGGAGCAGGACGTCGGTGAACTGGGGCTTCTTGAGTTCCTTGCCGAAGAATATTTTGGGGATGCCCTTGAAGGCGTCCTTGATCAGGGACATGGGGTTGGCTATAAGAAAAGAGCCGAAAGCCGCCCCGCAGATGATGACCACTTCGTTGGGCTGCCAGAGAACGGCCAGCTTGCCGTGATGCATCATATAGCCGCCGATGACGCTGCCTATAACCATCAGAAAGCCGACTGGGGGCATTGGACAACTCTCTCTCGCGCGAATCTGGATCGTCCGCCAAAAAGGGCGAACCCGCTCCAGGATTACGGGCGCGCCTCAATGTATCTAATCGGCCTTCAAGGCTTTAAAGTTTAAAGTTTTAGCCGGGCCGCGCGCCCTAAGGTTTTTCAAACGCTCCCCCGGCTCCGGGCTTCATTTTAGGTGGAGCCGGATTTTTTCCGCCGTTAGGGGCAACCGGGTCATATCGGCGGGCGTCCCCGGGGCGAGGCCCAGTTCTCCCGGCCGACGGCGTGGGATTACGTGGAGATGCCAATGGGGGACGGCTTGGCCGGCCGCCTCGCCGTTGTTCTGCAAAAGGTTGAAAGCGGGGACCGCCAGCCCGGCCAAGGCCGCCCGGGCCAGTTTTTCGGCCAGGGGCAGGGCCCGGGCCAGAAGCCCGCCGGGCATTTCGAGCAAGGTGGCGTAATGAGCCCGGGTCGCCAGGAGGAAATGGCCCTCGGTCAGGGGGGCGATGTCCATGAAAGCCAGGAAGTCATCGTCCTCAAAGACCCTTATGGAGGGCAGACGGCCGCCGGCTATCTGGCAGAATACGCAGCCTTCCGCCGGGCTTCCCATTTCCTGGGGCTTCATAGCCGCCTCCTTAAACTCTTAGGGAAGCATTATACACCTAAGCCGCGCCCCTGCCAAGACCCGGGAAGGCGGGCGGGCCGGGCCGCCGCCGGGGCGGCCGCTTTTAGTATAACCCGCTGAAATCGAAATCGAGTTCCGCCAGGCCGGCCAGGGCCCGGGGCGGGAGGACGGCTTTTTCCGCCAGGGCCCGGGCCAGTTCCAGGTTGCCCTTGGCGCTCCCCACGTTGGTGAAGCCGGCCAGCCGGCCTTCCGCGTCCACCACCACCTTGCGGT
Source organism: Candidatus Adiutrix sp. (assembly GCA_031286085.1). Classification (GTDB taxonomy): domain Bacteria; phylum Desulfobacterota; class Desulfarculia; order Adiutricales; family Adiutricaceae; genus Adiutrix. The sequence continues at coordinate 5,284 of JAITUX010000004.1, forward strand.
AAACCTCGTCATTTTCGGCTTCGATGCCTTTGAGGCGGCCTTCGGGGTCCAGGTCGCCGGCGGCGGTCAGCTCCACGCCGGCCACCTTCAAGGTGTTGGAGGGGGGGGCGGGCGCGAATTTCCGGCGTTCCTCCGGGTTTCGGGCCGCCAGGTTGGCCCCGGCCACGAGGCCCTGGGCCTGGGCGGTGGTCCAGAGGCCGCCCGCGGCCCCGGGGAACTGGGCGCAGTCGCCGGCGGCATAGACGTCCGGGGCGCTGGTTTCCAGGTATTCGTCCACCACGATGGCCCGGTCGGTGGCGAGGCCCAGGGCGGCGGCCAGGGCCAGGTTGGGGTTGACCCCGGCCGAGATGATCACCAGGCCGGCTTCCAGGGCGCGGCCGTCTTTCAACACCACGCTTTCCACCTGACGGAAGCCTTCCAGGCGGGCCGCCTGGGTCTGGAGTTCAAAATCCAGGCCCGCGGCCGCAAGTTTCCGGCGCAAGAGGGCCGCCCCCCGCGGCGTGGTCTGGCGGGGCAGAACCCGGTCGCCCATTTCCAGCACGGTTATGCCCAGGCCCCGCTTGGCCAGGGCCAGGCCGGTCTCCAGGCCCAGAAGCCCCCCGCCGATGATTACGGCCCGTTTTTTGTCCTTGACGGCCAGGGACAGGGTCCAGGCGTCGTTCAGGCTGCGGACGGCGAAGACGTTCTCCAGCCGGTCGCCCGGCAGGGGCGGGCGGTTGGCCTCGGCGCCCACGGCCAGGAGCAGGCGGTCGTAGGTCTGGCGGCTGCCGGTGGAACCGCGGATGGTGCGCGAGGAAAGGTCCATATCCACCATTTTTTCGCCTATCCGCAAATCCAGCCGGAGCTCGTCATACCAGCCTTTGGGGTGGACGTAAACCTGGTCCGGGGCCAAATCGCCGGAAACGACCTCCGGCAGGCGCGGACGGTAGTAGAAGAGGTTCCTCTCCTGGCTGAAAATGGTGATATAGGCCTTGGGGTTGAGCCGGCGGGCCGTTTCGGCCGCCGTGGCCCCGGCCACGCCCAGGCCGGCGATGACTATGTTCATGGCGTTCTTTCCGGCCGGTCACGGCCGTGAGGGGCGGGCGGGCGCCCCCTTGTGGCAGGGGCCGCCTCCCGCGCGAGGGTTCATTTTATGGACACGATGACGTATTCGGCGACGCCCTTGGGCGCCTTGACCTTGACTTCGTCCCCGGCCTCCCGCCCCAGAAGGGCCTGGCCTATGGGGGTGGCTATGGAAATGCGGTTTTGTTCCGGGGCCGACTCGAAAGGTCCCACCAGGGTGTAGGTTCTCTCTTCGCCGGTGTCGGTGTTTTCCAAGGTCACGGTGGCCCCGAAGACGCAGCGGTCATAGGGGCCGTTTATTTTTTCGACCTGGCAGGAATTGATCTGGATCTGCAGTTCCGCTATGCGGCCCTCGACAAAGCCCTGCCGTTCCTTGGCCGCGTGGTATTCGGCGTTTTCCGAAAGGTCGCCGTGGGCCCGGGCGTCCTCGATGGCCCGTATGACCCGGGGCCTTTCCTCCTTCAGCAGTCTGTCCAGTTCCTTTTTCAGCGCGTCCAGGCCTTGCTGGGTGATGGGCACCGTGTTCATGGGCCGGTCTCCTGGCGGAAAAAACATCGGCCCGCCCCAGGCAAGGGCCGGCCGGGAAAGTGCGTATTCAGTGGTGCGGGCGCGGGGACTCTTCGCCCCATTAATGGCTGAATTATATATCAGGCGGCCGGACTTGTAAAGGGCGGCCGGGGCCGGGGGAAAAGGCGGGCGGCCGATGGCCGAAAGCTCAAGTAAAGTCAAAGTAAATTCGGCAGGTTATAGGAGGGTGATTTTGGGCTTGTATTTTGGCTGAAAATGTTAATAATATATGGCTGATAAGTAACCGAGAGGGGCCGGTCCCCCCAAGACCGGTCCCCAAATCTTTGGTTCAGCCGGCCAACTGTTTAGAGGTCCCGCCTATATGAATAGATACCTCCGGCCGCTTCACCCCGTCCTCCTTCTTATCCTGGCCCTCGGCTCCTTCGGCGCGGCCTCCCCCCTGGCGGCTCAGAACGACGGGCACAGGGTGGCGGTCATGCCTCTGAGCCTGTCGGTCGAAGGGGCGCAGCTGGAGCAGGT
>JAITUX010000080.1 GCA_031286085.1 Candidatus Adiutrix sp.
CTGGCCTGCCTTATGGTGACGGGCTGGTGGTGGTTTTTCGTCCGCCCCTACGAGGCCACGGACGACGCCTACGTGACCGGGAATCAGGTGCGCATAGCCGCCCGGACCAGCGGCACGGTTCGGGAAATCCTGGTGAACGACACCGCCCTGGTCCAGGCCGGCCAAGTCCTCGCGCGGCTGGACCCGACCGACGCCGGCCTGGCCCTGGCCAGGGCCAAAACCGGTTGGGCCCACGCCGCGCGCCGGGCGGCAAGCCGCCGGGCCCGGCGCGACCGCCTGGAGGCCTCGGTGGATAGGCGGTCCAGGGACCTTCAGATGAGCCGCAACGACTACGCCCGCCGCCAGCGCCTCAAGACCGGGCAATCCGTGACCGCCGAAGAATTGGAACACTTCCGCGACCAGACGGCCATCGCCGAGGCCGCCCTGTCCGCGGCCCGACATGAATTGGAAGTCACCCGCCGCTTGGTGGGCGAAGGCCCCCTGGCCGACCACCCCGAAGTGCGCCTGGCCGCCGAAAAAATGCGGGAAGCCTGGCTGGCCCTGGACCGCTGCGAAATCAGAAGCCCCCTGGCCGGCCAGGTGGCCCGGCGCACGGTCCAGGTGGGGGCCCAGGTGACGCCCCAGACGCCGCTGATGGTGGTGGTTCCCCTGGACCAGCTCTGGGTGGAGGCCAACTTCAAGGAGACCCAGCTGGCCCGCTTGAAGCCCGGCCAAAGGGCCCGGGTTAAAGTCGACCTCTACGACGGCCAGGTGACCCATACGGCCCGGGTGGCCGGCCTGGGGGCCGGCACGGGCAGCGTCTTTTCCCTGCTCCCGCCGGAAAACGCCACCGGCAACTGGATAAAGGTGGTCCAGAGGGTGCCGGTGCGCCTGATCCTGGACCCCGGCGCCCTGGCCGAGGCCCCCTTGAGGCTGGGCCTCTCCTGCCGGGCGGAAGTGCTGGTGAAGAAAAAAGCCGAACCCATACCGGAAATCCCGCTTGTTTCCGCCGCCGCCCTGAACCCGGACCTAGGGCCCCTCGAAGAGGAAATAGCCGGCCTCATCGCGGCCAATTCCGCGAGCCCGCCGCCTCCGGCGGACGGAGCGGCGGAGTGAACGTTCCGGCCCCGGCCCACCCTCCCCTCTCCGGGCCGGCCCTGGCCCTCTTGACCATGGTCATGCCCGCGGCCACCTTCATGCAGGTTCTCGACGCCACCATCGCCAACGTGGCCGTGCCCACCATCGCCGGCAACCTGGGGGCTTCCTATTCCCAGGGCACCTGGATAATAACCTCCTACAGCGTGGCCAACGCCATAGTCCTGCCCCTCACCGGTGGGCTGGCCCAGCGCTTCGGCGAGGTGCGCCTTTTCCTGGTCTCGACCTTTCTCTTCACCCTCACCTCCCTCTTGTGCGGCCTGGCCGCCGACCTCGGCGTGCTGGTGGTCTTACGCATTCTCCAGGGCGCCCTGGGCGGGCCCATGATGCCCCTGGCCCAGAGCCTGCTCCTGAACAATTATCCCCGCGAACGCCAGGTCATGGCCATGGCCCTGTGGTCCACCACCGTTTCCATCGCCCCGGTCTTCGGCCCCATCCTGGGCGGCTACATAAGCGACAGCTACCACTGGGGCTGGATCTTCTTCATCAACGTGCCGGTGGGCGCCCTGGTCATAATCCTGGGGGGCCGCCTCCTGGCCGGACGGGAGACCAAAACCTCCCGTCCCCCCTGGAGCGTGATCAGCTTCGGCTTTCTGGCCCTGGGCGTGGGCGCGCTGCAGATGATGCTGGACCGGGGCAAGGAGTTGGACTGGTTCAACTCCACGGAAATCACCGCCCTGGCCGTGGCCGCCGTGGTCGGCCTGACCCTTTTGATAGCCTGGGAAAACCGCACCCCACACCCCCTTCTGGACCTCGGCCTCTTCCGCCGGCGAAACTTCACCATCGGGGTCATCCTCATCAGCCTGGGCATGATGATCTATATAGGCACGGTGGTTCTTCTGCCCCTCCTGCTCCAGACCCGCTACGGCTATACCGCCACCTGGGCCGGCCTGGCCACCGCCCCCATCGGCTTTTTGCCCGTCCTCCTGGGGCCGCTGGTCGGCAAATATTCCAACAAGGTTGACACGCGCCTCGTCATATCCTTCGGCTTCCTGGTCTTCGCCCTGTGCATGCACCTGCGCACCGGCTTCACCCCGGACATGGACATCCGGTTCGTGATCTGGCCCCAAGTGCTGCAAGGCCTGGCCCTGGCCTGCTTTTTCATACCCATCATCGCCCTGACCTTTTCCGGCCTGGAACCCCATCGCATGGCCCGGGCCTCGGGCCTGGTCAACTGCATACGCACCCTCTTCACCGCCATCGGCACTTCCGTGACCACCACCCTCTGGGAAAGGCGGGAGGCCTGGCACCACGTACGCCTGAGCGGCCTCCTGGACCCCTACAATCCCCTGGCCAACCAGGCCCTGGACCAGATGGCCGCCCAGGGCCTGACCCTGGACCAGGCCCACTTGATCCTGGCCCGCCAGATCACCAACCAGGGCTATATCCTGGCCGCCACGGAGATTTACCGCCTCTGCGCCCTGGCCTTTCTATTTTTGATCGTCCTGGTCTGGCTGGCCAGGCCAGCTAAAAGAGCCTGAAAAAAAACGAAACCTTTTTTTAATTTTGTTAAAGTATCCTGGAAACGAGCCGATAAGCATCTTAAAGAAAGCGAGTTCCTCTCCCCTCGCTTCATTGAAACCCCATAAAACCTCCGGGTCCTCTCCCCCGGAGGTTTTTTCATGCCCCGCACCGCCTCGCCGGCAGCCGGCCGGGGTCCAGGGCCGGGGCGGCCCCGGTTTGCAAAGGCGGGGCTGATGGAGTAAAATCAGAAAACCGTCAAGAACGGACAGCGGGATATGGACTTTGAAATACAAGTGGGGGAGCGTCTTCTGGGGCTCGGCCGGCCGGCTCTCCTGGTGGCCGAGATAGGCGGCAATCACGGCGGCGACCCGGCCTTGGCCGCCGCCTTGGTGCGGGCCGCCGCCGCCGCCGGGGCCGGCGGAATAAAATTCCAGGCTTACCGGGCTTCATCCCTGGCGAGCCGGGTCAGCCCCTACTTTAAGGAACTGGCGGCGGAAGAACTGTCCTTTGACCACCTGGCCGCGCTTTTGCGGCTGGGCCGGGCCCTGGGGCTGGTCACGGGCCTTACGGTTTTCGACGAGGCGGGCCTGGACCTGGCCCGGACGGCCGGAGTCGATTTCCTAAAAATCGCCTCCGGCGACCTGACCCACCACCGCCTGCTGGCCCGGGCCGCCGCCCTGGGGAAGCCGGTCTTCATCTCCACCGGGGCCGGGGACGAAACCGAGGTGGAGGCGGCGCTGGCCGTTTTGGCCCCGGAGCGGACGGTGGTCCTGCAGTGCGCGGCCCTTTACCCCGCTCCGCCCGCCTCAGCCAACCTGGCGGTCATGGCCGGCTGGCTGGCCCAGGGGCTGGCCGCCGGCTATTCCGACCACGCGCTGGGCCTGGCCGCGGCCCGCTTGGCCCTGGCCTTGGGCGCCCGGGTCCTGGAAAAACATTTTACCCTGGTCCGGACCCTGCCCGGGGGCGACAACCCCCTTTCAGCCACTCCGGAGGAATTTCGCCGCCTGGCCGACTGGGCCGAGGAGGTGCGCCTTTTGACCGGCGAAGGGATTAAAAGGCTACAACCCGGCGAGGAGGCTGTCCGGCCCCTGATTCGCCGGGCCGTGCTGGCCGCCAGGAATCTGCCGGCCGGAACGCGCCTGGCCCTGGAGGATCTGGCTTTGAAAAGACCCCCGGTAGCCGGGCCGGCCCTGTGGGGGCCGGAAGCCCTGGATATGGCCGTCGGGCGCCGGCTTAAGCGGTCCCTGGCGGAAGACGAGCCCCTGACCGGGGCCGACCTGAGCGATGGCTGAGGCGGGCTTGGTCATATCCCATCTCCTGGCCGCGCCCAGCCGCCTGGGCCGCCGGCTGGCCGAGGCCCGGGGGCCTTGGTCCCTGCGGGGCCGGCCGCCGGCTTGGCTGGGCGATATTATCCGGCGCGGCCGGGACCGGCGGCTGTCCTTCCACTGGGGGCGGGGCGCGGTGGAGGCTGATTTTAAGCCGGCCTTCCGGCGGGAAGGCCTGGACCGCCTCCTGGCCGAGACCCCGGTGGAACTTTTCAGCTTCGACCTGGGGCCGGCGGCCCGGCGCCGGGCCGGCCCCTTCCCCTGTTCCCGGCCTCTCCCGGCGGCGGCCCTGCGCCGCCACACCGAGACGGCCCTGAAATTCATCCGCCGCCATTACCAGGGTCCCCTGGCCGCGGAAAACTACAACTTTTATCCCACCGGCCTCTACGGCCCGGTCACCGAGCCGGATTTCATCCGGACCCACCTGGCCGAGTTTGATCTGGGGCTGGTTCTGGATTTGGCCCACGCCCGGGTGACGGCCCACAACCTGGGGCTGGATCCGGCCGTGTATCTGGCGGCCCTGCCCCTGGAACGGACGGCGGAAATCCATCTGTCCAGGCCTTGGCTGCCCCCGCCGGCCAGCCGTCTCCAGGCGGCGGACGCCCACGAGGCCCCGGGGCCGGAGGATTGGCGTTTTTTGAGAAATATCCTGGAAAACCCGCGCCTGCCGGTCAGGGCGCCGGTTTTTGTTGAATATTACGGCAATTTGAGTAAACTTGGATTAGCCCAAAGCCGTTTGGAAAAACTGCTAGACAATTTGGAAACCGGGTGACGCCATGACCCACGCAAATCCGCCGGACTGGCTTAACGACCCCCAGGCCCGGCTGGCCAGAAAAAACGCCTTTGACGCCGCCTTGGTGATGGGCACGGCCCAATTCAACCAGATGACCGGCCGGCTGCTCAACCAGGACCGTCCCTTTCTTTGGGCCCTCGACAAGGCCACGGGGCTGATCCGCCCCGACCTGGTGCAGGCCCGCCACTGCCCCATCTGCCAGACCCCTCCCCGCCGCGGGCTCTTTGTCAAAGACGGCTTCAGGCACGTCAAGTGCCCGGCCTGCGGGCTCATCTACGTCAGCCTCATTCTGCGGGAAGACATCCTGGAGCAATACTGGCGGGATGAAAAAACCTGGGCGGCCGTTTTGGACAGCCAGCCCCAGGTGGAAATGGACCGCCTTAAATACCAATACGGCCTGGACCTGGTGGCCTGGCGGCTCAAGGGCCGCCGCCTCCTGGACATAGGCAGCGGCAACGGCGGCTTCGCCCGGCTGGCCGAAGAGGGCGGCTGGCAGGTCACGGCCATGGAGTTGAACCAGCAAAATTCCAAGCGCATGGAATCCATGGGCCTCAAGGTCATCATCAAGCACCTGGAAACGGCCGACCTGCCCTCCGGGAGTTTTGACCTCATCAGCCTCTGGGAAGTCCTGGAACACCTGGTCGATCCCAGCCTGACCCTGATGGAGGCCCGGCGCCTCCTGGCGCCCGGAGGCCTTTTGCTGGTCCTGGTGCCCAACGTCGAATCCCTGGTGACCCGCCTTTTGCATGAAAAGAGCCAGACCTTCGGCGGCCATTCCCATCTCAACCATTTCAGCGCCAAGACCTTGGCGGCCATCCTGGAAAAGACGGGCCTGACCGGGCTGGAAATGGAAACCGTCATAACCGAGATGGGCACCATAAACAACCACCTGGCTTTTGAAGACCCCTACGCCGGCTTGGCCGCCCAATTCCATGCCGGCCTGACCCCGGCCCTGATCCACGAAAATTTCTTGGGCAGCCGCATACTGGCCGTGGCCGGAGTCAAGGCTTGAAATACCTGGGCGTCATCCCGGCCCGGGGCGGCTCCAAGGGCCTGCCCCGAAAAAACATAAGGCTCTTGGCCGGCCACCCCCTCATAGCCTGGACCATCCGGGCCGCCCTGGATTCCCGCCGGCTGGACCAGGTGCTGGTCTCCACCGAGGATGAGGAAATAGCCGCCGTGGCCGAAACCTACGGGGCCGAGGTTCTCCCCCGGCCGGCCGGGCTGGCCTCCGATGAAGCCTTGAGCCGCGACGTCGTCGCCCACGCCCTGGCCGCCCGCGGCGCCGAACATTCCGTTCTGCTCCAGCCCACCTCCCCCTTAAGGTCACCTGGCCTGGTGGATCGGGTCATACTCGCCTTCGAAGACGGCGAATTCGATTCCCTGGCCACCGGTTTTCAGCACCCCCTCTACCCTCCCCACGGCGTGGAGCACCGCCGCCAGGATCTCAAATACGTCTTCGTCAACGACGGCAGCGTGGTTCTGAGCACCCGGGCCACGGTGGAGGCCGCCAGCCTCTTCGGCGCCCGGGCCGGAACCCTGGTCACCAGCCGCCAGGAAAACGTGGATATAGACACGGAATTCGATTTCTGGCTGGCCGGCCAGGTGGTGGCCTGGGCTCTCGGCCAGGGCTGGGACATTGAGCCGAAACGTCATGAAATTTGAATTTCTGGCGGCCCTGGCCCTGGCCCTGGCCCTGGCCGGGCTACTGCCGGCCCCGGGGCCGGCCCGGGCGGCCACCCTGGCGGAAATATTCCTGCTTCTGCCCGCCAACGAGTGCGGCGGCTACGACCAGGCCCAGCGCCAGGACCTCCTGGCCAAACTCACGCAGCCGCCGGACGAAACCAAGCCGGGCTCGGAGATGGACGCCAGCTCGCCCAAGCTACGCCAGCCTTCGGAAAATTTCCTGGTTCTCCAGCGCCCCCAGGCTGGCGCCATCACCTACAAGCTCTTCGAAGGCCGTTCCTTCCAGCTTATGGTCGTCTGCCGGGGCCGCCAGCGGCCGGCCCCGGGCGACCCGGCCAACCGCCTGGATCTCAGCCTGTACATCTTTGACCGGATGGGACTTAACCGGGCCGACCTCAACGACTACCTGCCCGGCATCGGCATTCTGGATTTCGTAACCGCCGACACCGTGACCGACCCCCGGGCGGTTCGCGGCCTGGCCCGTCTAGCCCCGGCCTATGCCGAGTGCCTGTCCTGCTCCCTTAACGCCGACCACCAATTGACCCTGGACATTGTCACGGCCACCTCCCTCAACGCCGCCCCCTGCGGCGATTTTTTGCCCGCCTTCGGCCGCCTGCCCCTGACCTGGAACGGCCAGATCTTCACCAAGCCTTATGACCGGGCCGCCCCCCGCGAGGAGGACTTGAACCGCCGCCGGCCCCTCGCGGAAAATAATCCGGCTTCCCCGGGCCAGTGAACATGCCGCCCGCCGCCGGGACGCCCCTTGAAGCTGAAAATTTCTGGGCGGAAGCCGAGACCCTGGGCCGAGCCTTGACGACGGCCTTGGATTATGGCCGGCTCCTGGGCCTCCATGAACTCCCGGTCCAGTTCCCGCCGCCTCGGCCGGCCGCCGCCCCGGAACCCCCGTCCCGGCCTGCGGTAAAACCTACGGAGCCTTACCAGGGCGCTCCCGCCCTCTGGGCGGGGACGGCCCGCGACCTGGCCCGCCTGGCCGGGCTGACCGCCGGTTGCCGGGCCTGCCCCCGGGGCCAGGCCCGTCCCGGCGCCCCCGCCTTCGGCCGGGGCTCGGACCGGCCCCTCCTGGCCCTGGTGGGCCTTGACCCGGGCCTGTTCGAAGGCCCGGAAGGGGATCTCCTGGCGGCCATACTGGAAAAAGGTCTCAAGCTGGCCCGTTTTTATGTCACCCCCGTCCTTAAATGTCCGCCCGGTCCCGAGGAAAGCCCGGCCGAACTGGCCCAAGCCCTTTCGGCCTGCCTGCCCGTGACTCTCCGGGAATTGGCCCTTCTGACCCCCCAGGTGGTCCTGGCCTTGGGCGAAACGCCAGGCCGGCTCCTGACCGGCCAGGCCGAGGCCCCCTTGGGCCTCTTGCGCAACCGGGCCTTCCGCCTGGAAGACCCGCCCGGGGCCTGGCTCCGCGTCACCTTCAGCCTGGAGCAAATGCTGGCCCTGCCGGATCTCAAGCGGGAGGCCTGGAAGTCCGACTTTTTAAAAATCAAAAAGGTGCTGGATAAACTGGTATGCGCTTAGCGATCATTCTGACCGCCATCTTTCTCCGCTGCGCCGCAGCCGGCCCGCCGGAGGCCTGGGCCGTTTGGCCCACCCCCGCCCCCTCGGCCGGTGAAGACGACGCGGCGGTGGTGGAAAAGTGGAACAGCTATGTGGACCTGGCCAATGAGTTGGAGGCCATTTTTATGCCGGCCTTGAACGCCTACCTGGAAACCTTCGGAAACAGCCCGGAATACCAGCCGGCCCAAGGCAGCGGCCTAATCGCCAACTATTTCCTGGTGCTTATGGATAGGCCGGAGGACTTCGGCCGGACATTGGACCGGGCGGCCCGGCCCTCGGCGGACCAGGACGATGAACTGGACCGGGCCGTCCAGGAACTGATACCCTACCTTAAGGATCTCTGGACCGACCTGGGGCGCAGCCGGGCCTGGCACCTCAAGCGGCGGGCAGAGGCCCGCCAAGCCAAGGACAAAACCGGGGAAACGAAGGCCCGGCCGGACAGACCGGAAGACCTGCACGCCCGTATTTTTACGGCCTACCAGGGTTTCTCGGCCACTTATGAACGTTTTCGCGGCCTCCTGAACCGGGCCGGGCAGGCCAGGCGCCAAAAAGACATTCAGGAACTCCGGGGGCAAGGCTTGGTCATCCAACCGGCCCTCCTGGAAATTCTGGACGCCGGCCAGGACCTGCAGGACTATCTCAATTTCCGCCACGTCTCCGGCGCCTCGCCGGGAGACCCGGCGGCCCTAAAGCCTTTCCTGGACCGGTTGGAAAACGCCGCCAAAAACCTGGAGGCGGCCCGCGCGGCCGGCGGCCGGGAAGGCCTGTCGAAAGAAGCCCTGGCCGAATTCCGAGACCAACTGCAGGTGGTTCTTAACGAGGCCGCGCATCTGGCCGGGGACGGGGAAACGGCGGGCGGGAAGCGTATTTCGCCCGAGAACCTGGCCAAGGCCTTGGGACGGCTGGTGGATATTTATAACTTGATGGAGTAAGAAGGAAGCGCTGATTAATGGTCTTTTTATCCCCTGGCTGCGTTGCTCACGTTTTTCAAGGCTCGAAATACTTCCAATATTCCTCGCCTTAAAAAACGCTCGCGCCTTGACAGAGAAAAAAAATCCTCATTAATCAACGCTTATTCGACTACAAGGAATGGCGGATTAGCCCCCAAAGGCGGCCGGTTTCGGCTTCCTGCCGGGCGGCTTCGGTCGGGCCGCGTTCAT
>JAITUX010000105.1 GCA_031286085.1 Candidatus Adiutrix sp.
AACTCGGTCAGCTTGGCGTCACGCCAGCCGTTGAAGGGGGGATTTTCGAAGTTTTCCGTCTGGCCGTGGCGCACAAAGAAAAGACGCAAGGGGCGGCGGGATCCGGAGGCGGACTCAGACATCGGCGGGATCCAGGTTGCGGAGGCTCTTGTGCAACAGGGTCAAGGTGGCGGTATGGCTGGCCTGGGCGCTTTCCCAGAGCTTGATGACGCCGTCCAGGTTGTTCAGGAGCGCGTCCACCACCTGGGGGTCGAAGTGGGTGCCCCGGCCGGCGCGGATGATGTCCACGGTCTGCTCCACGGTCAAGGCCGACTTGTAGGGACGCTTGGAGCGCAAGGCGTCAAAGACGTCGGCCACCGCCACTATGCGGCCGACCAAGGGGATCTGGGTTCCGGCCAAGCCGTGGGGATAGCCGGAGCCATCCCATTTTTCGTGATGGGTGAGGGATATGACCTCGCCCAGGTTCAAAAAGCCGATGTCCGAACCCTCCAGAATCTGGCCGCCGAAAACGGGATGCAGGCGCATGATCTCCCATTCCTCATCGTTCAAGGGGCCTTGCTTGGCCAGGATGCGGTCGGGAATGCCGATTTTGCCTATATCGTGCATGGGCGAGGCGTAAAGGATGCGCTCGACCACCGTGGAGTTCAGGTTCAGGCGTTCGGCCAGGTAGGCCGAGATGCGGCTCATGCTGATGATGTGGGCGCCGGTGTCCTCGTCCTTGTATTCGGCGGCCCGGGCCAGGCGGAAGATGGTCTCCAGGGAGGCGTCGCGCAATTTGGCGTTGACCAGCCTGATTTCCTCGGTCCGGGCGGCCACCTCCCGCTCCAGTTCCTGCCGATAACTGGCCATGTGGTCGTTATAGGCCTTGACCTTCAGGAGGGAACGCACCCGGGCCCGCAATTCCATGCGGTCCACCGGTTTGGCCAGAAAGTCGTCGGCCCCCACTTCCAGGGCCTTGATCCGGTCGTTTATGTCCTGAAGGGCCGTGACCATGACCACGGGGATGAGCGCCAAATGCGGCCGGGCTTTCAGTTCGGTGACCACCTCGAAGCCGTTCATGTTGGGCATCATGATGTCCATGAGCACCAGGTCCGGCGGGTCGGCCTCCATCTTGGCCAGGCAATCGACGCCGTCCACGGCCAGGACGACTTCATAGCCCTGGGGCTTGAGCATGGCCTGGAGGAGCTTGCGGTTCAAAACCTCGTCGTCCACGACCATGATCTTCGGCATACGGGCTCCCCACCCGGCCGCCTCCGCATCCGGCGTTTCAAGCTTGGTCCGGCCTATTTCCTGGACTTCAGACAAAACCCACCCCGTCTTGAAATATAATTTTGCCGCGCGCCGCGCCGCGGACGCCGGGAGTCCCTATGCCGCCAACCGCCGGGAAACCCCGGTCTTGCCGGGCTTCATGACCGGATTCAACGGGCGGCCTCCAAGTCCCCAGAATACCACTAAGCACTTGATTTTAGCACAATCAGGCCGCCGGATTCAACTTATTATACCAAGCCGTTTTTAAAGGGGTTTTATTCTGAAAGCGGCTCGGCATGGCGGCGCTTCGTCGCCGCCCGCGAGCGGACTTGAGTTTTTCACTCCGATATACTAGTGTTTAGGTCCGCGAAACAAGTTCGATATTCCAGCAGCCTTGCTTCGCTTGGGAGTCAACATGGCCCTGGTTAGTTTTTCCGAAGTAAGCCGGTTTTACGGGCGGCAGGATGTTCTGGCCGGCGTGACCCTGGCCTTGAGCCCCGGCGAGAGGGTGGGCCTGGTGGGCCGCAACGGCGCGGGCAAAACCACCCTCATCCGCCTGCTCCTGGACCTGGAAAGCCCGGATTCCGGGACTATAACCCGGGCCAAGGGTCTCCGGACAGGTTACCTGCCCCAGGAACTTTCGGCCAGGAGCGGCCTGACCCTCCTGGAACTGGTCTTGGACACGGCCGAGGAATACAGGAAGGTGGAGGCGGAACTGGCGTGGGTGGGCGAGGAACTGAACGCCAAAAGCCAAGGCGGCGCCCCGGAGGAACTCATGGAGCTGGCCGGGCGCCAGGGACGCCTAATGCAGATATTTGAAGCCTTGGGAGGTTGGAGCAAAGAGGCCGAGGCCAAAAAGATCCTCTCCGGCCTGGGTTTCGCCGAAGGCGATTTCGGACGCGACCTGGGAGAGTTTTCCGGGGGCTGGCTCATGCGCGGCGTCCTGGCCCGGCTGCTTCTGGCCTCGCCCGACCTTCTGGTGCTGGACGAACCCACCAACCACCTGGACCTCGACAGCCTTGTCTGGCTGGAAAACCACCTTAAGGATTCGGCCTCCGCCCTCCTCCTGGTCTCCCACGACCGGGTATTCCTGAACAACGTGGCCCAGAAAATAATAGAGATCCGCCAGGGCCGGGCCCAGGTTTACGCCGGCAATTACGAATGGTTCCTGGCGGAAAAGGAACAGCGCCTGGTCACCGAGGCCGCGGCCTTTGAAAACCAGCGGGACCGCATCAGGCAGATTGAAAAATTCATTGAAAGGAACAGGGTGCGGGCCTCCACCGCCCGCCGGGCCCAGAGCCGGATCAAGATGCTGGAAAAAATGGACCGGCTGGCGGCCCCGGAGAACCTGGCGGACCGGAGCTTCAACCTGCGCCTGCCTTCGGGAGCCCGGGGGCCGGACCTGGTGGCGGAATTCGTCGGCGCGGCCAAGAGCTACGGCCCGGTGCGGGTCTTTGACGACCTGAACCTGACCCTCCGGCGGGGCGAGCGCCTGGCCCTCATCGGCCCCAACGGACGAGGCAAATCAACCTTCCTGAAAATGCTGGCCGGGCTGGAGCCGCCGGACGCCGGAAGCCGCCGCCTGGGCCAGGGGGTCAAGGTCGGCTACTTCGCCCAGTTTCAAATGGACGGCCTTGATCCCGGCCGCACCCTGGTGGAGGAACTGGCCACCGTGGCCGGCGACCTGGGCCAAGGCGCCCTGCGTTCGGTTCTGGGGGGCTTCCTGTTCCCGGGGGAGGACGTCTTCAAAAAAGTGGCCGTCCTCTCCGGCGGGGAAAAGGCCCGGCTGAGCCTGGCCAAAATCATGCTCACGGCCCCCAACCTGCTTTTGCTGGACGAACCCACCAACCACCTGGACATTCCCGGCCGCCAGATGCTGGAGGACGCCTTGGGGGATTACCGGGGGACCCTGGTGCTCATAAGCCACGACCGGCACTTCATCGGCCGGCTCTGCGACCGGGTGGCCGTGATCGAGGGGGGCCGCCTCACGGTCTTCCCCGGCGGCTACGAGGACTACCTTCGCCT
>JAITUX010000151.1 GCA_031286085.1 Candidatus Adiutrix sp.
GGGTGCGCCTCACAGCCGGCCTTTATCCGGCTCCCTTGCCTAAGAGGCAATATAATCAATTCACTTTTAATATGTCAATAGAAGCGTTGACCCTGGCGCCTGAGGCGCCTCAAATTTCCGCCGACCTTCCGGCTTCGGCTGACGAATCCAGCGCGGACACATAGTCCGCCGGCCTGGGTCCAGGGCTCAGCCCTGGGCCGGGGCGCCTGAGGCGCCTCAAATTTCCGCCGACCTTCCGGCTTCGGCTGACGAATCCAGCGCGGACACATAGTCCGCCGGCCCGGGTCCAGGGCTCAGCCCTGGGCATATGTTGTGGAGAGTGGGGCGGATAGCCCCCACATTGTGTAAGTTGTTTATATTTATGCATAATTAGAATTATTAGCTTGACAATTTTGCCTAAAAGTGGTGAAATGGTCGCACATGAGAGGGGCGCGGCCAAGGCAACCGCGACTTTCCCTTGGTCCGGCTGACTTAGGCACGGCCGGATTGAAAGGCCGCCGCCGGCTCCCCCTGGCCGGCGCGCGGTCAAGATGCGGCCCGGCCGCTTTGGGCGCGGCCGGATGAAAAAAAACGGAGCTTCCCGCTCGTGGCAGGCACACGGGACATGCCAGGAAGACGCCGCCGGACTTCGGGTTCGCCGGGGGGGTGTTCTTGATAACTCAAGAGGTAAGGCAATTGGCACACAACTCTCTGAAGGTGATCAGGGAACAGCTTTTGATGAGCAAGGCCGAACTGGCCCGCAAGGCCGGGGTTTCGCCCTTGACCATAGACCGCATTGAGAACGGCAAAAGCTGCCGCATGGAGACCATGCGTAAAATAATCCTGGCCCTGGGCTATACTTTGGAAGACAAGGACAAGATTTTCGCCGACACTTTATGAAGATTCCGGCCGCCATCCGCCGGCCCGGGCGGCGGACGGCCCGGAGCCACCCCCGGCGGCTGAAACAGGCGTGGCTATCGTTCTAATCGGTCACAAAAGTTACAAACTTTAATTCCGGGGTCGCTGGCGCGGCAGCTTAACCGGCGGCCAGGCTGCCGCCTGGACCCTAATCGGCAGGCAACAGCTCAGCGCGAAGGATAGTCGCCGAAGCCGGGTCGCTGGCGCGACAGCTTAGCCGGCGGACATTGTGCAGGCGCGGAAACTGGTGGCCGTAGCCGGAAGATTAAATTAGCAATAAAAGCGGCGCCAGCGCGGGGCCAGTTTGGAAGGCAAATGTTGCGTGTTTTGGGCCTGGATATCGGCTCTTACGCCGCCAAGGCGACCGTTTTGGGCGGCCTGGCGGGCCGTCAGGCCAAGCTCCTGGGCCTCGGTCTGGCCCAGTTGCCCCTGGAAGGGGCGCCGAACCGTGAGGACGACCCCGCCCCGGCCAGGGCGGCCGTCAGCCAGGCCGTGAAGAACCTGGCGGCCAGCTTGCGCTTGTCCGCCAAATACGTTTCCGCCTCGGTCGGCGGCGATTCCGTGGTGGTTAAGAAGATCAGCCTGCCGGCCGCGGGCGACTCCGGGCTCAGGGCGGCCATCCTGGCCGAGGCGGAACAAGGCCTCCCCTTCCCCCTGGCCGAAGCCAGCGTCTCCCACCAGGTCCTGGCCCGGGACCCCGACACGGGTCACCTTTCGGTGCTCTTGGCGGCGGCCCGCAACCAGGCGATCCGTAACCGTCTGGAGGTCATGGCCGAAGCCGGGCTAAAGCCCGCCGTCATCGACGTGGACGGCCTGGCCCTCTGCAACGCCTATGAATTCGTCAATCCCGGCCATGGCGACAACGTCGTCCTGGCTGATATAGGGGCCGGCAAGATCGCCGTCGCCGTCCTTCATAACGGCCTGCCCCTGGTCATCAGGGACGAGCCCGGCGGCGGGCGGAACCTGACCGACGATATCGGCGGCCGTTGCAACCTCAGCCGGCCCCAGGCCGAGGCGGTCAAGTTCGGGGCCGAGCCGGCCCCCAACCCGGGGGAGGCGGCCGAGGCCGTGGACCGGGCCGCGGCCGACTGGATGGCCGCGGTGGAACGGGTGCTCGCGGCGGCCCGCCAGGAGGCGGCCGATTACCAGCCCAGCCGCATCTGCCTTTCCGGGGGCAGCAGCCTCATCCCCGGCCTGGCCGACGAGTTCGCCAAGCATTTCAACATCGAGACCCAGGTTTTCAACCCCCTTTTGTCCGCCGCCTACAATCCCAGGAAGTTCGATACTGAGTATCTTCGCCATGTAGGGCCGCAGATGGCCGTCAGTTTCGGCCTGGCCCTCAGAAAGGCGGATTTCCAATGATCACCATAAACTTTCTGCCGGTTGACGATTTGAAGCGGCGGCTCAAGGGCCGGGCCTTGCTCATAGGCTACGGCTTGGCCCTGGTCCTGGCCGCGGCGGCCATGCTCGCGCTGAAAGCCGTTTTCCTTGAGCCGGCCCTGGCCGAACTGAAGAAAGAGGCTGACCAGACCCTCGCTTCCCTGAACGACGTAAGTGACGAGGTGGCGCGGGCCTCGGCCGTGACCGGCTCCGCCATCGCCAAGTGGAAGCGGCTGGCCGCCGTCATGGAACTGGAGGAGCGCCGGCGGGACCAGACCCGGCTCCTGACGGAAGTGGAAGAACTTCTGCCGGCCAACGCCTGGCTGGTGGGCCTGAGCCACGGCGGCGGCCTGATGGGCCTGGAAGGGATTGCCGCCGACAAGGAGACGGTCAGCCAGTTTCTGGCCCTCCTGGAAAAAGCCGCCTACATCGACCGCGCCAGCATCACCCTGGAGCGGATGAGCCAGGATTTGACCATCAACGGGGTCAGGCTGACCAAGTTTTCCATCAAGGCCAGGACCGTTTTCCCCAAGCCCGCGATACTGGAAACCGGGCTGCCCGAATTCGGCCTGCCCTCGCGGGAGGATTTCGCCCGCGCGGTCCGGGACGCGGATGATAACCTGGCGGCCGGACTGGCGGGCGGCGCCGGCGCCCCGGCCCCCGAGGGGCTGTAGGCCGGGCGGCATGGAGACGTTCATGGCCAAGCCGCCGGTGAAAAAGACCGGCCTGGATTCCCTGTTCGAACAGGTCGCCCAATGGGCCCCGGATATCCGGGCGGGCATTTGCGCGGGCACCGCCATCCTGGTCATCGCCCTGTTCTACGCCTGGTTTTACCTGCCCTACCGCGAGGAGAAGGCGGGCCTGGAAGCGGCCATAGCCTCCGCCCGGAGCGAATTGAACGCCCGGACGGCCACTCTCGGGAAACACCTGGTCCTGGGCCGGATGAAGGAAGCCGTTGACGTGGGCTATGAATACATGCGGCAATACCTGCCCCAGGAAAACGAGATGCCCCGTCTGGTGCAAATGGTTTCCGAAATAGGGGCCAAGGCGGGCTTGAGAGACGGGGTGACCCTGTTCGCGCCCAAGCTGCCGGCCCAGGTGCGGCCCGATTACGCGGAAATACCATTCACCCTCAAGCTCACGGGCGAATTCAACCAGGCGCTGAATTTTCTCTACGACTTCAGCCGCATGAACCGCATCGTCAACATCACGGAAGTCAAGATCGGGTCGCCCAGGATGATTGACGACGCGATGGAAATCCTCCACATAACCGTGGACTGCGCCGGCAGCACCTACCGCGGCCTGACCGAAGAGGAAGCGGCGGCCCAGGCCGCCCTCGGGGGGAAGGATTTCCCATATGGATTTGACAACGGCCATGCCCGCGCGGATGATTGAGAAGATCCGCCCCGGGGCGGGCGTCCTACTGGCCCTGGCCCTGGCAGCTTGGCCCGCCCTGGCCCAGGCCCAGGAGGCCCGGCCGGACCAGGCCAAGCCCCCGGCCGTAAGCGGCGCCCCGTCTTTCGAGGTTCTGAACGTGACGACCGGCTCCGGTTCCGGCCGGACTGACGATAAAAAGGCCCTGCGCGTGGAAATCCTGGATTTCGGGCCCAAGAGCCCG
>JAITUX010000210.1 GCA_031286085.1 Candidatus Adiutrix sp.
GGCTTAGCCGCGGGCTTGGCCGCGGGTTTTTTGGCCGCGGGTTTAGCCGCGGGCTTGGCTGCGGGCTTGGCCGCGGGTTTTTTGGCCGCGGGTTTAGCCGCGGGCTTGGTGCTGGTGGCGGCTTGGCGTTCGGCGGCGGCGGCTTGACCGGCGGCCAAACGGGCTAAGGGAACCCGGAAAGGAGAACAGGAAACGTAGTTCATAGCTACCTCGTTACAGAAGTTGACGGTGTCTGGATCACCGCCGTGTTCACCGCAGATGCCGATTTTTAGTGTGGGATTGACCGACCGGCCTTTTTCTACGGCCAGCCTGACCAAAGCGCCCACGCCTTCCACGTCAATGGAAACGAAAGGATCTTTTTCCCAGACGCCCTCCCTTAGATAGTCGGGCAGGAACTTGCCCGAATCGTCCCGGCTGAGGCCGAAGGTCGTCTGCGTCAGATCGTTGGTGCCGAAAGAAAAGAATTCAGCCCCGGCGGCGGCTATCTTATCGGCCACCAAAGCGGCCCGCGGCAATTCAATCATGGTGCCGACCTGGTACTTGACGCGCAGGCCGGTTTTTTCCATGACCTCCTTGGCCGCTTTGTCCACCACGGCCTTCTGGAGGCTGAATTCCCGTTCGTGACCCACCAGGGGTATCATGATTTCCGGGAGCACCTTTATTTTTTCCGAAACGGCTATGGCCGCGGCCTCGAAAATGGCCTGGGCCTGCATGGCCGTTATTTCCGGGTAAACCACGCCCAGGCGGCAGCCCCGGTGGCCCAGCATGGGATTCTGTTCGTGCAGCTCCATGGCCGTTCTGTGGATGCGGGAGCGATCCTCGCCCAGGACCCGGGCCAAGTCGCTGATTTCCTCTTCGGTGTGCGGCAGGAATTCATGGAGCGGGGGGTCCAGGGTGCGGATGGTCACCGGCAATCCGTCCATGGCCTGGAAGATGCCGACAAAGTCGTCGCGCTGCATGGGCAGGAGCTTGTCCAAGGCTTTCTGCCGGCCGGCATGGTCGGTGGCCATGATCATTTCGCGCATGGCGGTGATGCGGTCGGGGGCGAAGAACATGTGCTCGGTGCGGCAGAGCCCGATGCCTTCGGCCCCCAGTTCCCGGCCCATCCGGGCGTCGTGGGGCGTGTCGGCATTGGCGCGGACGCCCAGGGTCTTGAGGCTGCCGGCCCATTTCATGAGGGTGGAGAAATCGCCGGTGAGGCTGGCGGCTATGGTGGGCAGCTGGCCGCGGATGACCTCGCCCTTGCTGCCGTCCAGGGAAATCCAGTCGCCTTCCCTTATGGTCAGGCCGGACTTGGTGGTGAATTCCTTGTGCTCATAGCTGACTATGATGTCGCCGACCCCGGCCACGCAGGTCTTGCCCATGCCCCGGGCCACCACCGCGGCGTGGCTGGTCATGCCGCCCCGGGAGGTGAGTATGCCTTGGGCGCTGAACATGCCGTTGATGTCTTCCGGGCTGGTCTCCAGCCGCACCAGGATGACCTTGTGGCCGTTCTTGGTCCAGGCTTCGGCCTCGCTGGCCGTGAAGACCACCTGGCCCACGGCCGCGCCCGGCGAAGCCGGCAGGCCCCGGGCGATGACTTCCCGCCAGACCTGGGGGTCGAAGGAGGGCAGGAGGAGCTGGGTCAACTGGTCCGGAGCCACCCGATTGACGGCCGCGGTCTCATCGATCACTTTTTCCCGCACCAGGTCGGCGGCTATCCTGACGGCCGCCTGGGCGGTGCGCTTGCCGGTCCGGCATTGGAGTATCCAGAGCTTGCCTTCCTGGATGGTGAATTCGATGTCCTGCATGTCCCGGTAATGCTTTTCCAGCTTCCGGCGGATATCGTCGAGTTCCCGGTAGGCCTTGGGCATTTCATCGGTCAGGGTGGTGGTGACGCCGGCCGGCAGGGGCTTGGCCCGGTTTATGGGATTGGGCGTGCGCACGCCGGCCACCACGTCCTCGCCCTGGGCGTTGACCAGGTATTCGCCGTAGAAATAGTTTTCGCCCGTGGAAGGGTCGCGCGAGAAGGCCACGCCGGTGGCCGAAGTCCGCCCCATGTTGCCGAAGACCATGGCCTGGACGTTGACGGCCGTGCCCCAGGTTTCAGGGATGTTGTACATCTGCCGGTAGGCCGCGGCCCGGGGGATCATCCAGGAGGAAAAGACCGCGCCGATGGCTCCCCACATCTGCTCGCGGGGGTCTTCGGGGAAATCGCGGCCCAGCCTGGTCCTGATGAGTTCCTTGAAATCGCGCACCAGCCCCTTGAGGTCCTCGGCGGTCAATTCGGTGTCCTGCTGATAGCCCTTCCGCTTCTTGACCTCGCCGATGATCGCTTGAAAGGGGTCTTCGGCCAGTTCGCTTTCGGGCTTAAGGCCCATGACCACGTTGCCGTACATGGCCACGAAGCGCCGATAGGAGTCGTAGGCGAAACGCGGGTTGTCGGTCTTGGCGATCAGCCCCTGCACCGTATGGTCGTTCAAGCCGATGTTCAGAACCGTGTCCATCATGCCCGGCATGGACACCCGGGCCCCGGAACGGCAGGACACCAGAAGCGGGTTCCTGGTGTCGCCGAAGGCGGCCCCCATGACCTTTTCGACATGCTTGAGCGCGGCTTCGACTTCCTTCTTCAGAGCCGGGGGATATTTCTGCCTGTTCTGGTAATAGGCCGTGCAGACTTCCGTGGTGATGGTGAAGCCGGCCGGAACCGGCAGACCCAGGCGGGACATCTCCGCCAGGTTGGCGCCCTTGCCGCCCAACAGGTTGCGCAGAGCGCTGCCGCC
Organism: Candidatus Adiutrix sp.; assembly: GCA_031286085.1. GTDB lineage: Bacteria > Desulfobacterota > Desulfarculia > Adiutricales > Adiutricaceae > Adiutrix. Next base: position 2,763 of record JAITUX010000210.1, read on the forward strand.
ATCGGTCTTGTGGCCGCCGAACAGGTAAACCATTTTCTCCAAGGCCATCAGACCACCTCCGGATTTGGATCGTCTCCGCCTGGGCCGCTCATGAAAGCCAAGGGAGGCAAGGGTTCCGATCCGCCTACCGGACCACCGTTCCCGGACCGGCCGCCCTTCAGGTTCTCATACCCGAGGCCGCCCGAGCCCAACTTTTTTTCTTTATAACACATTCAAATTGAAATTAAAACAAATAATACGCCATTTTTTTGAATATTTGCCGGAATTCGCCATTTCAATCCCGGTCCGCCCGCGGCCCGGGATTGAAATGGAAATCCTTGGAAGACAAGGGTAAACGTGAATCAATATCAGCCCCGGGCCCGCTGTTCAGGAGCCCGCCGCCGCCAGCCAGGGCCGGCGGTGGGCGGCCTCGTATGCGGCCAGGCGGTCTTCTTTTCGCATGGTCAGGCTTATTTCGTCCCAGCCGTTCAAGAGCATCTCCCGGGCGTAAGGGTCGATGGCGAAGGCGGCCGAGAAGCCTCCCGGTCCGCTCACGACTTGGTCCCGTAGGTCCAGGGTGAGTTCAAACCCCGGCGTCTCTTCAATGAGCCGGATGAGGCCCGCCACGGTTTCCGCCGGCAGTTCCACCAACAGGAGGCCGTTCTTGAGGGAGTTGTTCCTGAAAATATCGCCGAAGGAGGGGGCGACGACGGCCTTGAAACCGTAATCAGTAAGAGCCCAGGCGGCGTGTTCCCGGCTGGAACCGCAACCGAAGTTTTCCAGGCTGACCAGCACCCCGGCGCCCTGGTAGCGCGCCTGGTTCAGGGGACAGTCCGGGTCCGGCGTCCCGTCGGGCGAAAAACGCAGGTCATGGAAGACATGGCGGCCGTAACCCCGGCGCTCAATGTTTTTCAGAAACTGCTTGGGAATGATGAGGTCGGTATCCACGTTGGGGCGGTTTAGAACCGCGGCCACGGCGGTGAGGCGGGTGAATTTTTCCATTTGTTCCTCAATCGGGCAAGGCCCCCGGCCGGGGGCGATTTTTACGGGAGTCCCGTCAGAATAGAAAGCCGTCCGCCATGGTCAGGCGCCGGGTGGCCACCCGGGCCAGGAAATCCTGGTCGTGACTGACGATGAGGGCGGGGAGGCCGGAAGCGGCCAGGATATCCTCCAGCCTGGAAACGGTTCCGGGGTCCAGGGCGGCGGTGGGTTCATCCAGGATCAGGAGGCGGGGGTGGAGGGTCAGGGCCGCGCCGATGGCCACCAGTTTCTTTTCGCCGCCGGAGAGGTCGTAGGTCACCCGGCGCTCAAAGCCGGCCAGGCCAAGCATATCCAGCGCCTCCGCCACCCGGCGGTGGATTTCCTCGTGCTCCAGCCCCAGGTTCAGGGGGCCGAAGGCCAGGTCGTCGGCCACGGTGGGGCAGAAGAGCTGGTCGTTGGCGTCCTGGAAGACGAAGCCCAGGCTGGGCCGGACCTCCTGGAAATCCCGCTCGGTGCGCCGCGGGCGGCCGAAGATTTCCACGGTTCCGCCCTGGGGCTTGGCCAGGCCCATGATGAGGAAGAGGAGGGTCGATTTGCCGGCCCCGTTGGCCCCGGAAAGGCCCAGGGTCTCCCCGGCCCGGAAGTCCAGGTTCAAGCCTTTCAAGACCGGGGGGCCGCCTGGATAGGCGAAGGTCAGGTCCCTTAAGGATATGAGTGTTTCAGAAGGCATTGAGGGCCGCCCCCCCGGAGAGCAGGATGGCCAGCAAAACGGCGCCTAGCCAGTCCAGGCCGGTGAACCGGAAATGGTCGTGGAACCAGAAGCGCCCGGTATAGCCACGGCAAAGCATGGCCGCGTGGACCCGTTCAGCCCTGTCCACCCCGCGGACCAGGAGAATCCCCACCAGGTTGGCATAGGTCCTCAAGGTGTGCAGATTCAGGCCCGGGCGGAAGGCCCGGACCTTGAGAGCCTGCCTTAGCCGGGCATATTCCAGGCTCAACACGTGAAAATACCTGAGGGTCAGGAGGAAGACGGCCGTAAGTTTTTCCGGGGCGCCCAGGCGGCGGGCGGCGGCGGCCAGTTGGGTGACGGAGGAGGTGCCGAAGAAGGCCAGGGCGCCCAAGGCCGCCGCGTTGACCTTGACGGTCAGGAGCAGGGCCAGTTCCAGCCCGGGTTTGGTCGCGGAAAGGCCGCCCAGGGCCGGCCCGGGTTCGCCGGGGACGGAAAAGGGCAGAAAGAGCCAGATGAAGACGAGAAAGAAATTGACCGCGGACAGCCGTTTGGCCGTGGGGCCCGGGGCCAGGCGGCCCAGGCCGGCGAAGGCCAGGGCTCCGGCCAGGGCGAAGAGGGCCGCGGGCCCGGTCCGGGACAGGGCGGCCAGGAGGGACCAGGCCGTCACGGCCAGGAGTTTCAGGCGGGGATCCAGCCTGTGGAGCACGGAGCGGCCGGGGTTCAGGTCGCAGGTCATGGCCGGACGTCCCCCGTCCGCCCCAGGAGACCCGGCCGGACCTGGCGCAGAAATTGGACGGCGAAGAGAGTCACCAGGGCCTCGATGGCCGCCACCGGCAGGTGGGCCAGCCCCAGGGCCGCGGCCGCGGCCGCGAACTCCTGGCCGGACAGGCCCAGGCTGAGGGCCGTGAGCACGCCTGAAAACAAAATCGTCCCGCCTCCGGCCAGAAGGCTTACGGCCGGGGCCGCCCGCCAGCCGAAGCGGGCCAGGGCGGCCCGGCCGGCCAAGCCAAAGGCCGCGGCCGGCCCGGCCATGTTGAAGGTGTTGACCCCGAGGACGGTGAGACCGCCATATTGCAAGAGAACCCCCTGGAGCAGAAGCCCGATGAAGATGACCGGAAAGGCGGCCCAGCCCAAGAGGAGGCCGAGGAGGCCGTTCAGGAGGAGGTGGGCGGAGAAGAACCCCATACTGACGTGAATCAGCGAGGCGGTGAAAAAGACCGCGGCCAGAAGGGCGGCCCGGGGCAGATCGTCGGCCCGGAGTTCCCGAAGGCCCCGGGCCAGACCGCCCAAGGCCAGAATCGCGCCGCCCGCCAGGATCGGCCCGGACAAAACGCCCTCGGAGATGTGCATATCCCCCTCCGTCGGCCGGGACGGCATAAAAAAGCCACACCCCGGACGGAATGCGGCCTTCCCGACGCGCCGCCCCGCGCCTTTCGGCCCGGGGCCTTCAGTCTTCATAACTGCTTTTTTAATATAAATTATTTCGGGGCCGCTTGTCAAGCCGGCCGAGCCTCGCCAAGGCCCTTGACAGACCGTGGCGTAAAGTGGCACTTTAAGGATCAGGTATTTTAAGGAAGCGTTGATTTATGAACGTCGCCATATTGGGCGCCACCGGCTCAATCGGCCGGAACGCCTTGGATTTGGCCGCCGCCTTCCCCGGACGGCTCCGGATAACCGCCATGTCCTGCGCCAGCCAGGTGCGGGTTATGGCCGAGGCGGTCCGGGTTCACCGCCCCAGGCTGGTCGCGGTGGCCGGGCCCGGGGAGCGCCGCGAGCTTTTGGCTCTCCTGTCCGGCCTGGGGGTCGGGGAGCCGCCCGAAATAGTCTGCGGTGCGGAAGGCTGTGCGGCCGTGGCCGCCGAGAGTGAGGCCGAGGTCGTCCTTTCGGCCATCGTGGGCCTGGCGGGTCTGCCGCCGACCTTGGCGGCGGTGGAGCGTGGCCGTAAGGTGGCCTTGGCCAACAAGGAATCCCTGGTGGCGGGGGGGGAGCTGCTCCTGCCCCTGGCCCGGCGGACCGGGGCGGAAATAATTCCGGTGGACAGCGAGCACTCGGCCCTTTTCCAGCTCCTGGGGGGCCTGTCTTGCTCCGGGGAGGTCCGCCGCCTCATCCTGACCGCCTCCGGCGGGCCGTTCCGGGGCCGCCCGGCCGCCGCCCTGGAGAAGGTGACCCGGGAGGAGGCCCTGGCCCATCCCCGCTGGAGCATGGGGCCCCAGGTCACCTGCGATTCGGCCACCATGATGAACAAGGGCCTGGAACTCATCGAGGCCCATCATCTTTTCGGCCTGCCTTACGACCGGCTGGATGTTCTGGTGCATCCCCAGAGCGTGGTCCACGCCCTGGTCGAATACGTGGACGGTACCCAGTCGGCCGTCCTGAGCCCGCCCGACATGCGCCTGGCCATAGCCTACGCCCTGAGCCATCCCCGGCGCTGGCCCCTTTTGCCGGGATCCTCCGGCCCCGGCCTGGCCGGCTTTTCACCCCTGGATTTGCCGGGCCTGTCCGGCGACCGAGGGGGGCCGGGGAACCTCTCTTTCGAGCTTCCGGACCACGAGACCTTCCCGGCCCTGCGCCTGGCCGAGGCGGCCGGAAGGGAAGGCGGCACCGCCCCGGCCGTCTTGCTCGGCGCCAATGAGGAAGCGGTGAGGCTTTTCCTGGACGGGCGGATCGGCTTTCTTGATATTCCCCGCCTGGTGAGCCAGACCCTGGAGGCCCTTCCCGCCGAGCCCCTGGCCGATCTGGCGCAGATCCGGGCCGTCTCCGTCGAAGCCCGCCGGCTGGCCGGGAGTTTGGCCCTTAAGTTTGCCGGCCGCCGGCCTGTTTTTTAACCGGTTTTCATATGGACTTCAGCTTGATGGCGAACCTTTCGGCGCTTCAGGCCCGAAAACATTAAAAGGGCATAATAATGAAAAAAATACTGTTCTGTTTGTTATTTTTAATTTCAACCTCATTGTTGCTGCTGCCAGGCTGGCTTGACCGGAAGTTCGCCGACCCCGGTTTTGAGCAAATAGTATTTACCTTGCGCAGCGGGCTGGACGGCGTCGATATGTATTTTGTCTACTCGTTTGTCAGAAATGTCGTCCTTACGCCTCTGGCGATATTGATTGTTCTGCTTATCGCTTTTCGCCTGGTCTCGCAACGCGTGAATACCCGCGGCTTACTGCCAAGATACCTCCCGGCGTCGCTCATGGCGATATACCTGTTTGTCGCGGTTGTCACCATAACCGTCAAATACGACCTGATCGGCGAATTGACGT
>JAITUX010000224.1 GCA_031286085.1 Candidatus Adiutrix sp.
TAAAGGAACTTCACCGCTACCTGGTAGGCTGGTTCCGGGAACACATCAAGGGCCAGGACCAGCCTTTCGCGGAATTCTACAAAAAAAGACAGCGGCTTCCCGGAAAAGCCGCCCCCAAAAAACACGGCTTTTTTTACCGGCTTTTCCATTTCTGGCGGTAGCGGGTGGGCTGAACTCCGTGTAACCGCCGAAGCGGCCTATTGGGTGAAATGTTTTCCACATAAGTTTCAGTAATTGTTAATCTAATTCGAATATTAGTTCTGGAAAACATTAAAAAAATGTGATAAAATGGTTTCTAGGAAGCGGGTGAAGCAGGGTAAGCTTTAAATATTTTTAAAGTCCCGTCCACAAAAAAGCCCCGGCTTTTGGCCGGGGCTGGCATAGGAAATATCACAGGGGGGTCAGTCGCGGTAGCCTTTGCTATGGAGATACACACCCCAGAGTGTAATAGCCACAATGATAATGCCCACCAGTAAATATGTGTTCATTGTTGCCCCCTTCCGCTCATGAAACGGGTTAGTAAGAAACTTCCAGTCAAGGCCGCAATCCCAAGAGCAACTGCCAGGTTTTGGCCTTGAAACAGGCCGATTAAAAATGAACCTACGGCCATTTTTTCCAAAAAATCAGCCATTCGCTTAATCATAATACCATGAACCCTCTTTTTTCACCAACGCGGGGTCAGCGCCGGGTTGTGAGCCCCGGCCAAATGCCAGGACTGGCAGGTAAATCAAGTGGTTGATTTCCAGAATATACACATGTGAAAATACTATACGCTTTTATACGCTATTTATCAAAATTCCATAAAACCGGGATGGACGGGAATAAACCGGAATAAACAGCTAAATTATTGAATTGTTTGGGTTTGCGTAAAAATTTGGCAATAAAAAAGCCCCCTTACGAGGGCAATTTGGTGGGCGGTAGAGGATTCGAACCTCCGACTTCCACCGTGTGAGGATGGCACTCTAGCCGCTGAGTTAACCGCCCGGTCAAAAATTCAATCTATAACAGGGAATGAAAAAAATCAAGATTTTTATGTAATCCCGCCGCCCTGGGGCCGGCCGTCAGAGGCTCCAGTAGCGGTTGCTCCGGGGCTGCCCGTGCTCGTAATATTCAAGGTACTTCAAGACCCGGATCTTCAATTCCGACCGGGCCGCGGTTTCATGAATGCCCCGTATGTGGAAATAAAAGGGCAAATCCTCGTAAATCGCGTCCGAGGCCCGGCATAGGTTGACCGCCCGCACGTCCTCCTCGCGGACCGGGAAACCGCGCGCGGCCATGACCCGGGGCCCGGTGAAGATGACCAGGGCGTTGGGTTCGGCCAGGATGACGTCGCCCAGGGCCGCGTAGCTGGCTATGGCTCCGCCCGTGGACGGGTCGCCCAGAATGGAGATGAATGGCAGGCCCACCCGCTTAAGCCGGGTCACGGCGTTGACGGTCTTGACCATCTGCATGAGGGCCGGTGTGCCTTCGTAGAGCCGGGCGCCGCCGGAACAGCACAGGCTGACCAGGGGCAGGTCCTTTTCAATGGCGTATTGGACCAGGCGGTAGAACTTCTCGCCGAAAACCACCCCCATGGTGCCGCCGGAAAAGTAGAACTCGCAGATGGCCAGGGCCACCCGGCGGCCGAAGATCCGGGCCTCTCCGGTGACCAGGGCCTCGCGGAAAGGCGAACGCTTGGCCTGCTTGGCCAGGAAGGCGGCGTATTCCGGCGTGAGCAGCGCGGGATGCAGGAGGTCGTGCACGGTCAGGTCCCGGTTCAGTTCCTGGAAGCTGTCCTCGTCGGAGAGGCACTTGATCCAGCCCAAGGCCCCCATGATGCTGCTGCGGCCGCACTCAGGGCAGACGTAGTGGTTGTCCATGAACTTGTCCAGGGCGATGACCGCCCCGCAGCCCTCCCGGTCCTCGCCCTTAAGGCTCAGTTCGCCGCACTTGACGAACTCGCCCGGGCGGCGGCTGGCCGGATCCTGCCAGTCGCCCCAGTCGTCGCCGGGCTGAAGGTCCAGGTCGCTGGCGGTGAAGGTCTTGATGTCCGGAGAAGGCACATGCTTGCGCCTGAGCGGCGTCAGGCTGAACCAGGAAGTCCACTTTTTGCCCTCCTCCCCGACGTCACGGGCGGTCACGCCGAAGGCCGCCGCGCGCCGGCGGCGCACCCGGATGAGGCTTTCGACCTTGACCCGGCCCAGGGCTCGCACCGTTTTCTCCAGGTAGGCCCCCATGACCCGGGCGTAGCCGGCCACGTCGGTGACCTTGGAGGGGGCCTCCAGCACCTTGTCTATGACCCCGAAGTCCTTCAGCTCCGCCGCCGTGGGCTTGGAAATCAGAAGGGCCTCCTTGACCTTGGAGGCGTCGCGGAAAATTATGGCCGCCAGGCTTTCCGGCGGGGCCGTGGCGTAGAGCGCGTCGTCAAACTGGGCCCGCCGGTCGGTCATCTGAATGGCCAGGGCGCCCCCGCTGCCGCCCTCGCCTATGACCACGCTCACCGTGGGAATGGGCACGGTCAGAAAGACCTTGATGAGCTGGGCTATGAAAAAGGCCTGGAATTTCCTGGCCGATTCCATGGAAATATCGGCCCCGTAAGTGTCTATGAGGGTGATGATGGAGACCGGCCGGCCCGCGGCGCGAAGGCTCACGGCCTTTTGAATGGAACTGATGATATTGGAATGGTCGTCGGCGGTCAGCATGCCGTGGTTCAGCTTGGCCAGGTCTTCCCGGGTGCGCAGGTTTTCCGGCTTGGGTTTCTGCTGGGCGATGACGAACAGGTCCCGGCCCCACTGCTCGGCCGCGCCCAGAATCAAGGTTTCGCTGGAATGTGGGCTCTGGCGGAAGCCGGGGAAAACGGCGTGGATGAGGTCGCTGGCCCGGGGCCGCAAGGGCGAACGGGTCCGCTTGCGGAACAGTTCCAGCACATCGACATGGTCAGGCATCGGCTACTCCGGTTTCCGGTTTTCCGCCCGCCTGAAGCGGGCGGCCGCGGCCCGGCCCAGGGCTGGCCGGGCGGGCGGAGAGAGAGTATAGCCGAAAACCAGGGGTTTGGCAAACCGGCCGGGCCCGTCAGCGCTTTTGGCGCATCATTTCGGCCACCTCGTAGGCGGCGTTGGCCTGGCTGATCTTCTTCTGTTCCTTGAGGACGTCGCCCAGCACCTTGTGGGCCACGTAGCTCTTGGGGGCCAGCCGGGTGCAGAGCCGGGCCTCGGCCAGGGCGACCATGTTGTCGCCCAGACGCTGGTAGCACATGGCCAGCCAGATATGGGGCTCGGGCACGTCCGGCCTGACTGAGATGAGGCGCTTGAGGTAGGGCACCGCTTCCTGGTAGCGGTATTCGTTGTATAGGGTCTTGACCTTGAGCATGACCAGTTCGCCGTGGTAGGGCCACTTGCTCAGGCCCCGATCCAGCCATTCGTAGGCTTCGGCCTGCTGGCCGATGCTGAAGAGATAATTCATGAAGGCCATGGTCTCATGATGATCCGGGTTGGCCTTGAGGCCGTAAGACAACAGCTTGGCCAGATCCTTGAGGCGCTGCCCCTCCTCCATCTGGCCCATCTCGAACAGGAGATCGCCCCACATGATGTGAGGCTTGGGCTCGCGGGGATGCTTTTCGGCCAGGGCTTTATAGATGGGCAGGGCCTCCTCCCGCCGCTGGTGCTTTCGGCAGAAGTCGGCCAGGCGATACTGGAGATCGTCGTTGTCCGGGTCCAGGGCCACTATTTCCCGGAAATACCTTAAGGCTTCGTCGACGTTGCCCTGCTTCATGTAGAGGTTGTACAGGCGCCAGCGGAGGCCGGTGTTGTCGGGGCTCAGGACGGCCGCCTCGCCCAAAAATTTCAAGCCCTCTTCGGATCTCTGCTCCTTGAGGCACATCTCGCCGATGGTCATCCGGAGGCCGGCGTTGTCGGGGCTCAGGGCGGCCGCCTCGCCCAGGAATTTCACGCCCTCGTCGGTCTGGCGCTCCTTGAAGCATATATCGGCTATGGTCATCCGGAGGCCGCCGTTGTCGGGGCTCAGGACGGCCGCCTCGCGCAGGAATTTCAAGCCCTCCTTGGTCAGGTGCTGCTTGAAGCATATATCGGCTATGTTCATCCGGAGGCCGGCGTTGTCGGGGCTCAGGGCGGCCGCCTCGCGCAGGAATCTCACGGCCTCCTTGGGCGCGTTCTCCTTGAAGCGGATTTCGCCCATGGTCATCTTGGCGCTGTAGTCCCGGGGATTTTCCTTGAGCCGCTTCATAAGGTTGCCCCAGACGGCCAGGCGCTCGCCTTCGGCGTCGTTGCCGAGCCTCCGCTCGGAGGCGCCTTTCAGCAGATGGTATTCGTAATCTTCCGGGTGCTGGGCCAGCCCGGCGGAGTAAACCTGATAGACCTTTTTATTCAGACGCAATTCCGCGTACACCCGGCCCATGGTCTTTAAAAGCTCGCTGTTGTCCGGCGCGTAGAAATGGTTGATGAGGATGGGCTCGACGAGGGAGATGGCCATTTTGGGCTGTTTGCGGTCGAGAAAGGCCTGGGCCAGGGAAACGGCGGCCTCCAGGTCGTCGCGGTTGTGCAGAAGGCGTTCCAGGCTCTCGGCTATGGTGAACTCGCGGTTGGCCTCATCGGTGAGACCCAGGCGGAAATAGGCCCGGCCCAGGCCGTCGTAGGCGGGTACGGACAAAGGCCTCAGGGCCAGGATGTCGCGATACGCCCTGACGGCTTCGTTCAGGCGGCCCTGCATGATCAGGTTGCCGGCCCGGCGCATCATGCTGCCCGGCTTCCTTTGCATGCCCAGGGAAAATATGGCCTGGTCGAACAAATCGTCCAGGGGCGGGATGGCCTTGAACTGCTTCCACAGCCAGATGAAGAATACTTTAAGGAAGCCTAAGAAGGCCGTCAGGTAAGGCAGGCGCAGCCAGAGCGCGTCCATGGCCCTGGCTTCCTGGGTCGCGACCCGTTGAGACTCGGCCTGGGCCGCCACGGCCCCGGCCTGATTGTCTTCGATGAATTCGTCCTCCTCGGAGGACGGGGCGGAGGCTTCGGCCGGCGGGGCTTCAGGCAGAGGCGGCGGCAGGTCCTCGGCCCCCGGCGGCAGCGGGGCCGCGGGGCTCGGCGGCGGCAGATCCTCGGCCCCCGGCCCGGCCTCCAGGCCGCTCAAATCTATGCCCCCATCAGCGGCCGCGGCCACATATAGTTCCGCGCCGGCGCCCGGGTCCAGCCGTCCGCCCGGTCCCGGGCCGGGCGCCTCGGGATTAGGTTTGTCGCCAGCCGGCCCCGGACCGGACGCCTCGGGATTCAGTTTGTCGTCAGCCATTTGGTTCACCTGAAGCGTTCTGTCAAAATCGGCGTAGGCGCCCGCGGCCGCGCCGTTTCAATTATAACAACAATACGGCCCCGGGAAAACAGGCGCTTCCGCCCCCAGGCCCCGGCTTCGGCGGCCTCCCGAGGGTCTTCGCCGGTTTTGTAGCAATAAACGCGCCAATACCTCCGGTTTCGTCAAAAAAAACGCGGCCGCCCGCTTACTTGATTTTTGATTTGGCCGCCGGTATAAATTTAAGGTATAATAACGCCCCGGCCGGGTCTGGCTTCGGGTTCAGGGGCCGGCCCCGGGCGAAAAAAGTGACCTTAAGGCGGCAAGCCATGTTTCATAAAATAGCCATCGCCAACCGGGGCGCCGTGGCCGCCAGGCTGCTTAAGGCCATCCGGGCCCTGGGCCTCAAAAGCGTGGTCCTCCACTCCGAGGCCGACCGCGGCCTGCCCTACGTGGCCGAGGCCGATGAAAGCCGCCTCCTGGGTCCCGCCCCCGCTCCCCAAAGCTACCTGAACCAGGAAGCCATTTTAAGCGCGGCCCTGGCCGCCGGGGCCGAGGCCATCCATCCCGGTTACGGTTTTTTGTCGGAAAACCCCGCCTTCGCCGAAAAGGTCGCCCAGGCGGGCCTGGCTTTCATAGGCCCCGACCCCAAATGGCTGCGGCTTCTGGGCGATAAGACCGAGGCCAAGAAAATCATGGCCGCCCGCGGCTTTCCGGTCTGCCCTTCCACCGGCCCCTTGAAGGGTTCGATGGATGAACAGGTCCGGACGGCCGCCGCCTTGGGCCTGCCCCTCTTGATCAAGCCCCTGGGCGGCGGCGGCGGCATAGGCATGACCCCGGTCTGGGAAGAATCGAAGCTGGCCGGCGCCCTGGAATCGGCGGCCAAGCTGGCCGCCCGCAGCTTCGCCGAACCGGCTCTCTACGCCGAGCGTCTCCTGGTCAATCCCCGCCATGTGGAATTCCAGATAGCGGCCGACCGGCACGGCCGGGCCGTCCATGTCTTCGAGCGCGACTGCTCGGTCCAGCGCCGCCGGCAGAAGGTGGTGGAGGAAGCCTCCGCCCCGGCCCTGCCCCCGGAGGAAGTGCGCGCCCTGGCCGACCGGGCCGCCGCGGTGATGGCCGGCCTGGGTTACGACCACCTGGGCACCCTGGAGACCCTGTATCACCCGGAGACCGGCTTCGCCTTTCTGGAAGTGAACCCCCGGCTCCAGGTGGAGCACGGGGTCACGGAGGAAGTCACCGGGCTGGATTTGGCCGCGGCCCAAATCCTCCTGGCCGCCGGCCGCCCCCTGGACGAGGCCCTGCCCGGCCGGCCGGAAGCCCCCCGGGGCCACGCCGTCGAGGCCCGCGTCTATGCCGAGGATCCGGTCAAGTTCCTGCCTTCCCCCGGCCGCCTCAAAGTTTTCCGGCCGCCCTCCGGCCCCGGCCTCCGGGTGGAGACGGGCTTTACGGAGGGGGCCGAGGTCACGCCCTTCTATGACCCCATGGTCGCCCTGGTCATCGCCCGGGCCGAAACCAGGCTTAAGGCCCTGGACCTTCTTGAAGAGGCCCTGGCCGGCTTCGCCGTCGAAGGGATCAAGACCAACATACCCTTTCTGAGGCGCCTTCTGAAATACGGGCCTTTCCGCGAAGGGCGGGTCCACACCGGCCTGGCCGAAGAATGTCTGGGCGGCGGTTGAATGCCGAACGACCAAGGGAACGCCGAAGCCGGGCTGCTGGATCTCCACGCCCATTCCCGGGCCTCGGACGGGGCCTTGAGCCCGGCGCACCTGGCGGCCGCGGCCGCCGAGGCCGGGCTCAAGGCCCTGGCCCTGACCGATCACGACACGGTGGACGGCCTGGCCGAATTTCTGGCCGCCCGGAACGAGGCGGCGCTGGATCTCATAGGCGGCGTGGAGATAAGCCTGGAGCACTCTGGGACCTTCCACCTCCTGGGCCTCAATGTGGCCGGCGACGCCGGGATTCCGGCCGAACTCGACCGCCTCAAGACCTTTCGCGTGGAGCGCAACCTCCGGATGCTCGATAAAATCGGCCGCCTGGGCTACCGCCTGCCCTGGGAGGCCCTCCTGAAAGTCTCCCAGGGCGGACAGATGGGCCGTCCCCACTTCGCGGCTCTCCTGGTGGAGCGGGGCTTCTTCCGCACCCGCGACGAAGCCTTTGACAAGCTCCTGGGCAAGGGCCGCCCCGGCTACGTGAACAAAACCAGGCTGTCGCCCGGAGAGGGCCTGGCCATGATCCGGGCCGCGGGCTGGGCGCCCGTGCTGGCCCACCCCATGAGCCTGGGGCTGCCCCCGGAGGACTGGCCGGCCTGGCTCGGCCGCCTGAAAGACGACGGCCTGGTGGGACTGGAGGTTTACCACCCCAGCCAGGGGCCGGACCAATCCACTTTTTTCCTGGATCTGGCCCGGCGCTTCAACCTGATCCCCACCGCCGGCTCCGATTTCCACGGCGAGGCCGCGCCGGCCTCGCCCTTGGGTTGGACCTTGAAAAACAGCCCCTTGGGCCGCGAGGTGCTGGCCGAACTAAGAACGAGAATCTAGGCCGGCCCCGCCCGGGCCGGCGGCCCCGGCCCCGATCAATCAACGCTTTCCCAAAGCCCGCCAAGTAGCGGAAGGAATCAAGGAGAGAGCATCATGGATATTCTGGCTTTGCACCTGAGCCCTAACCAGGGCGGCACTTCCGATGTCATGCTGGACTGCTTCGCCCAAGGGGTCGAGAAGGCCGGCGCGAAAATGCTGAGGTTTTCCGTGGCCGGGCGCCAGGTCGAACCCTGCCGGGGCTGCGGTTCCTGCAACAGCTCCGGCCAGTGCGTAATCAAGGACGATTTGGCGGAGTTCTATCCCACCCTGGCCGGGGCCCGGAACATAGTCGTCGCCACTTCCCTCTATTTCTACGACGTGCCGGCCAAGGGCAAGGCCCTCATCGACCGCTCCCAGGCCCTGTGGGCCCGGCGTTACGTATTGAACCTGAAGGAGGCGCTGAAACCGGACGGCCGGGGCTTCCTCCTGGCCCTGGGGGCCACCCGGGGCAAGAACCTCTTCATCCCGGTCGGCCTGTCCATAAGATACTTCTTCGACGCCCTGGGCCTGCCCAAAACCTTTGACACCCTCTTCCTCCCGGGGCTGGAGAAACCGGGCGACCTGACCCAGCGGCCGGACCTCGTCGACAGCCTCCGCGAAGCGGGCCAGGCCTTCGGCCGCCAGGTGGCGGAGGGCCGGGCGGAGCGGGCATGACCGCCCAGCCTCCGCAAGTGATAACCATCGACGGCCCGGCCGGGGCCGGCAAGTCCACCCTGGCCCGGGCCTTGGCCCGCCGCCTGGTCTGGAGCTACCTGGACACCGGGGCCCTCTACCGCGCCCTGGCCCTGGCCTGTCTCGATAAGGGCCTGGACCCAGGGGACCAGGCCGCGGCGGAAGCCCTGGCGGCCAGGCTCAAGCTGACGGTCCGGCCCACCCCGGAGGGAACCGTCATCCTGGTGGACGGCGAAGACGTCACTGACCGCCTGCGCAGCCCGGAAGTTTCCCGGGCCGCCTCGGTCGTCTCGGCCTGGCCGGGGGTCCGGGCCGCCCTTTTGGGCCTTCAGCGCGCCCTGGGCGAACAGGGCCGGGTGGTGGCCGAAGGCCGCGACATGGGCACCGTGGTCTTCCCCTCGGCCGGGCTCAAGTTCTTCCTCTCGGCCAGCCCCGAGGCCCGGGCCAGGCGGCGCCACCTGGAACTCCTGGAGCAGGGGGTGGCCGGCAGCCGCGAAAGCGTCCTGGCCGACATCATGGCCCGGGACGAGGCCGACAGCACCCGCGCCGTGGCCCCCTTGAAGCCCCCCCCGGACGCCGTGGCCATTGATTCCACCAACATAGACGTCGAGGCGGTGTTGAACGTCATGATCAAGGCTTTCCGCAACCGTTTTTTCGCCCAGGACGAGCCCGATTGAAAACCAGGGCGCGGCCCGGAAAAAAGACTTGAAAAAACCGTTCCCCTTGATTAAAATGAAAGTTCGACCAGTTCAAGGTGCGAAAACGCCGCTGGCCTGAAACCAGCGGCGTCTCCGCCTTGGCCGGCGGCCGCCTTCAAGCCCTCCACTCGGCCGGCCGGGCATACCATATTAGGTCCAGGGAAAACATGGAAAACTTCAACGACCACGACAGCGACAAAATTCAGGACAAGTCGGCGTTTTCAGAAACCGTCGGCGAGAGCGGCGGCCAGAACAGCCTGGAAATGGCCCAACTGTTCGAGGAGAGCTTCAAGACCCTGGCCGAAGGCGAGGTCTTGAAAGGCCAGGTGGTGCAGATCGGCAAGGAATTCGTCATGCTGGACGTGGGCGGGAAATCCGAGGGACGCATCTCTCTCCAGGAATTTCTGGATCAGAACGGCAACCTCACCGTCCAGGTCGGGGACCAGGTGGAAGCCCTTCTGGTGCGCGTGGACGACGAGGACGGGGAGATGATCCTCTCCAAGGACAAGGCCGCCAAAATCAAGGTCTGGGAGGAGATATCCCGCATCCACAACGAAGATTTGACCATCAAGGGCCTGGTCACCGCCCGGGTCAAGGGCGGGCTGTCGGTGGACATCGGGGTGAACGCCTTCCTGCCCGGTTCCCAGGTGGACTCGCGGCCCATCAAGAACCTGGAAGGCCTGGTCGGCCAGTCCTTTGATTTCAAGATCCTCAAATACAACAAGCGCCGGGGCAACGTGGTCCTGAGCCGGCGGGTCATCCTGGAAGTGGAGCGGGAGGCCCAGAAGAAACAGACCCTGGCCGCCCTGAACGTGGGCTCGGAAGTGGAGGGCCTGGTCAAGAACCTGACCGATTACGGCGCCTTCATCGACCTGGGCGGCCTGGACGGCCTTCTCCACGTCACCGACATGTCCTGGGGCCGCCTGACCCACCCTTCGGAGATGTTCGCCGTGGGCGACCGGGTGCGGGTGAAGGTGCTGGATTTCGACCGGGAAAAATCCCGCGTCTCCCTGGGCCTCAAGCAGCTTCAGGCCGACCCCTGGACGACCGTGTCCGAAAAATACCAGGTGGGGGCCCGGGTTTCCGGCAAGGTGGTCTCCCTGGCCGATTACGGCGCCTTCGTGGAACTGGACAAGGGCATCGAAGGGCTCATTCACGTTTCGGAAATGTCCTGGACCCGCAAGGTGCGCAACCCCGCCTCCATTCTCAAGGTCAACGACCTGGTGGATTGCGTCATTCTTAAAGTGGACACCGGGGCCAAGCGCATTTCCCTGGGCATGAAGCAGGTCGAACCCAATCCCTGGGACACCGTGGCCGAACGCTACCCCATCGGCACCATCATTGAAGGCAAAATCAAGAACATCACCGACTTCGGCGTCTTCATCGGCATTGACGAGGGCATCGACGGCCTGGTCCATATTTCCGACATCTCCTGGACCCGCCGCTACAAGCACCCCTCCGACGTCTTCAAAAAGGGCGACTCTGTCCGGGCTCTCATCCTGGCCATCGATAGGGAACAGGAACGGTTCTCCCTGGGCATCAAGCAGCTGGAGGAAGACCCCTGGTCCCTGACCGTGGCCCGCTTCCCGGTGGGGGAAACGGCTGTGGGCAAGGTCACCAACATAACCGATTTCGGCCTCTTTGTGGAACTGGCCGAGGGGGTGGAAGGGCTCATCCACATCTCCGAATCCGGCTTGGCCAAGGGCAAACCCATGAGCGAGGCCTTCAAGCTGGGCGATGAAATAACGGCCAAAGTCATCTCCATCTCCGCCGGCGACCATAAAATCGGCCTGTCCATCAAACGCCTTAAGAAGGACGAGGACGACCGCCTTTACAAGGACTACTCCGACGGCGCCCGCGCCGGCGGCGCCGGCGGCGGGGCGGTCTCGGTCTTGGGCGAACAGCTCTCCAAGGCCTTCGCGGCCCAGAGCCAGACCGACAAACCCGCGGACAGCGACAACTGAATCGCGGTCGGGGAGGGGATAATTCAGAAGGAGTTCGAAAAGCCGCCGGGCGCCTCCCGGCGGCTTTTCCTGTCCGGGGGTGTGATGTGAAGCTTATAGTTCAGCCGTCTTTTTACCTTTCCCCATCGAAATCGCGTCCCGGCGGTTTTGATTCGGCGGGCCGGCCATGACCCCGGAAGACTGGCAGGCTTATCAAAACCAGGCCCCGGCCCCCCGGCCCCGGGAAAGGCGCGGGGGCATGAACTGGCCCATGGCCATGCTGCTCATGGGCTTGGCCGTGGTCGGCGGTTGCGTTTACACTTGCGGCCACCTGGTGGATTCGCTGGACTTCCAGCCGGTCCGGGCCTCTGAACCCAGCGTGGGCGTCCTGGTTCTGGAAGAGGAAATCATAGGTTCCCTCTGGGCCACCGAGGCCCTCGGCCGCTTCCAGGAAGGCGACAACATCAAGTCCGTGGTGTTGCGCATAAATTCCCCGGGCGGCGCGGTGGCGCCCTGCCAGGAAAT
>JAITUX010000245.1 GCA_031286085.1 Candidatus Adiutrix sp.
CGCCTGGCTGCACCTGGCCGGCTACGGGTTGAGCCTGGAAGCTCTCAAGGCCTTCCGCCAATGGGGTAGCCTGACCCCCGGACATCCCGAACACGGTCGCACCCCGGGCGTCGAAGCCACCACCGGCCCCTTGGGCCACGGCTTCGCCATGGGGGTGGGCCTGGCCATCGCGGAAAGAATGCTGGCCCAGCGTTTCAACCGCCCCAAGTTCGCCCTTTTCGACCACCATGTTTACGTCCTGGTTTCGGACGGCGACCTTATGGAGGGGGTCTCCTCCGAGGCGGCCTCCCTGGCCGGGAATCTCGGCCTCGGCCGCCTCATTTATGTTTACGACGACAACCGGATGACCATCGAGGGCACCACCGACCTGACCTTCACCGAGGACGTGCGGGCCCGTTTTTCCGCCTATGGCTGGCAGGTCATCGTGGTCACCGAGGGCGAGGATATGGGCACCATCCACCTGGCCCTGGAAAACGCCCGGGCCGAGCAGGATCGCCCCAGCCTGATCATGGTCCGCACCAGGCTGGGGGCCGGCAGCCCCAAGGAAAACACCCCGCAAGCCCACGGCGAACCTTTGGGCCCGGAGGCCATCCGCGCCACGCGGCGCTTCTACGGCTACCCGGAAGACCAGTCCTTCACGGTGGACCAGCGGGTCTATGACCATTTTAAAAAGCTGGGCCAGCCCCACCAGAGGAGCCGGGAGGCTTGGCTGGCCCTCCTGGCCGATTACGGGCAAGCCTTCCCGGCCGAGGCCGCCGAACTCAGGCGCCGCCTGGCCGGACAAAAACCGGAGGGCTGGCTGGACCTGAGGCCGGAGTTCAAAAAAGGCGGAGCCGTGGCCACCCGCACGGCTTCCGGCCTGATGCTCAACGCTCTGGCCGGAACCCTGCCGGAATTGGTGGGCGGCAGCGCCGACCTGGCCCCTTCCAACAAGACGGAATTGGCCGGGGCCGGTTTTTTCAGCGCCCTGAACCACGGCGGGCGCAACATTCATTTCGGGGTGCGGGAAGAGGCCATGGGCGCGGTGGTCAACGGCCTGGCCCTGGACGGCTCTTTCAGCCCCTTCGCCGCCACCTTCCTGGTCTTTTCGGATTTCCTGCGGCCCGCCCTCCGCCTGTCCGCCATCATGAAATTGCCGGTGATCTTCATCTTAACTCACGACAGCGTGGGCGTGGGGGAGGACGGCCCCACCCACCAGCCGGTGGAACACCTGGCGGTCACCAGGGCCATGCCCGGGGTCACGGTCATACGTCCGGCCGACGCCTATGAAACCATCTCCGCCTGGCGGGCCGCCCTTAGCCGCCGGAGCCCCACGGTCCTGGCCCTTTCCCGCCAGGACCTGCCGGTCATCCACCCGGACGATTTCCCGGCGGTGGTTTCCGGCGCGCTTAAAGGCGGTTATATCCTGTCCGAGGCGGCCGGCGGCGAGCCCCAGGCCATCATCATGGCCACCGGCTCCGAAGTGGCCCTGGCCCTGGCGGCCCAGAAAATACTGGCCGACCGGGGCGGGCGGCCGGCCAGGGTCGTCTCCCTGCCGTCCTGGGAAATTTTTGAAGAACAGCCTATGGAATACCGGGAGACCGTACTCCCGCCCCGGTTGACCCGGCGCCTGGCGGTGGAAGCCGGGCTCTCCCTGGGCTGGAACCGTTACGTGGGGCCGGCCGGCCGGGTTCTGTCCATTGAAAACTTCGGACTCTCGGCCCCGGCCGGCCGCCTGTTCACCGAACTGGGCTTCACCCCGGAAAACGTGGCCGAACTGGTCGAGGGGCTTTGAGGGGGCATACTATGTGGGAATCATACGCCAAGATACTCGGCCATCATGTGGCCAGGATACTCAGCCACATCTCCGGCGGCGGGCCATTCACCGTCCGCTACCGCGACCCGCCCCCGGAAAGGCCGGTTTACGAGCTGGCGGTGCGCATTGATTTCGAAGGCCGGCTGACCGAAACGCGCCAGAAAGTCTATGGCTACCTGATCTGCGGCCTGGCCAGCTTCGCCGACAGCCGGCCTCTCCTGACGGATGTGGCCGCCTATCTCGGCGTGGGGGCGGCCGTTCTGGAAACCAAGACCGGGCCCCAGGATATTCTTAATGAGTTTATCAATATCGTCATCGGCTTGGCTGAAGCCAACTGGACGGAACATGGCTTTGAGATAAGTTTTTCAACTCCCATCAGCTTGAGCGGCCGGATTTACCCCCCACCCTCTCCGCATGACCAGGCCTTTCGCTTGGCCGTCTCCGCCGAAACCGGCCCCCGGGCGGATATTCTGGTCGTCTTCAGCGAACGCGGCCAGCCGGCGGTATAAGCTCTCCTTCCGTCCGGCCCCGGTCCGGAAGCCGCCCTTTTCAGCCCATGTCTGAAGAAGTTTTTCCGGCCGCTGACACCACCCCGAGCGCCGGCCGCCCCGCCGGCCCGGAACCGGTGGAATTTGAGGCGGTCTTCTTTTCCCGGGAAGAATTGTGGCTGGCCACTGGCGACTTGGGACGCTTTCAGCTCCAGCGCCGCCGGCGCAGGGAAGGCCCGGGCCGCTCCGGCCCCTTGGAGCCCCTTATCCTGACCATCGGCGCCTTGGAAAACAGCCTCCTGGCCGAACTGCCCCGGCCGGAAATGGAGGCTCTGCCCTACCGCTTCCTGCTCTATGACCTGGCCGGGCCCCTCCTGGAGCAGCTCCGTCCTCCCTCGGCGGAAGCGGCCGATGAACTGCGCCTACGGGCCGCCCTGGCCCTGGACCTAGGCGACGGCTTGGGGCGACTTAAACTGGCCGGCCTTGCCTGGGAGCAGGTGGCCGCCTTGCCGCCCTCCGACTTGGCCGGGGTTCTGGCCGAACAGGGCCGGCGCCACGACGCTTTCCTGGCGGCCCGGGGCCGCCTGGACCAGGCGGCCCGAAGACGCCTGCTTCTGGAACTCTTGAAGGCCGGGCGGCCCTTTAAAGCCCTGGCCGGGGTGCGGCGGATAGTTTACCGCCAGGCCCAGCGGCTTTCCCCTTTTGAAACGGAACTGCTCCTGGCCTTGGCCAGCCGGCTCCCGGTGGAAGTGGTTCTTAAGGTTCCGTCCTGGGTGCGCGAGGAAAAAATCGGCTCCGGGGCCGGCTTTGACCTGTTGCGGACCATCCGCCGGCTGGAGGGCAGCCAGAGCCCGGGGCTGGACCTGGAATTCGCCGAATCCGCCGAATCGTCCCCGCCGGCCTTGGCTTATGCGGCCGACTATCTTTTAAGTTCCGAGGCCGGCCGCCTCCCGGCGCCGCCGGATCCGGCCGGTCAAATCCAAATAGTGCGGACGCCCACGGCTTACCATGAGGTTGAGGAGGCGGCCCGCCGCCTGAAAAAGCTGGTGGCTGAGGGCGGGGACCCGGAAG
>JAITUX010000002.1 GCA_031286085.1 Candidatus Adiutrix sp.
CGCCTGGCCCCGGACGGCCGCAACCTCACCTACCGGGATCTCAACGGCCTCTCCCGGCGTTCGCCCGCCCTGGCCCTGAGCCTGACCGTCGCGGCCATGTCCTTGGTGGGCCTGCCGCCTTCGGTGGGCTTCATAGGCAAGCTCTGGCTCATCACCGGGGCCTGGGGCCGAGGCTACGACTGGCTGGTCATCACCCTCTGCCTTAACAGCGCCCTGGCCATTTTCTACTACCTCTCCCTGGTGCGCCACGCCTACACCGAAGGCGAGGACGACCCCTTGCGGGGCGCGGCGCCGGATAGGCGCCTGGCCGGAACCTTCGGCGCCCTGGCCCTGGCCCTGGGGGTGGTGCTTCTGGGCGGTCTGCCGGGCCCCGTCTTCAGCCTGGCCTTGGACGCCGGCCTGGACCTCTTGCTCTAGGCGTAAGTTCCGTAATCAGGGCTTCCCGCGGGCCGCGGCCTGAAAAACCTCTATGAGTTCCATCTCCTTTTCCAGCAGGCGGCCGGCCAAATCCAGAAGGGCCGCGCCCCTCCGGCGGTTCTGTTCATAAAGGGATGGGTAGCTCGATTCGTCCCAGAGAAAATAAACCTCGGCCAGGGCGTCGGCCAGGTAGCGCCGGCTGAGGTTCAAGGCCGTGGCCCGCCAGACGGCCGGCAGCATAGCCACATCCTCCCCGGTCAGGGGGAGGCCGGTTTCGGTATAACCTTCAATCACGGCCGCGGCCGAGGCCAATTCAGCCCCGGTTTCGGCGGCCCCGCCGAAGGAACGCAGCATTTCCCCCACTTCCGCCAGAACCTGGCCCAGGCCGGCCGTGTCCCAATCCAGCACGGCCTGGACCGCCCCGGTCTCGTCCACCAGGAAATTGTCGGCCTTGGGGTCGCCGTGAACGATGACTTCGCGGAGCCGGAAGATGTCCAGGAAGCGGGGATGGAAAGGCAGGTCGCGGGCGGCGGCGGCCATTTTTTCCCAGAGGGGGTGAATGGCCGGCCAGTGGGGATGGCCGCGGTAGAGGCCGGGCCAGTTGTCCAGCTCTTCCAGGGGGGCCAGGCGCCGGTTGGTGAATTCGCCTTCCGGCAGGGGCCGAAGTTCTATGGGGAGGGGGCGGTTGAGCGCCTGGTGCAGCCCGCCCAGGGCCCGGGCCGCGGCCCGGGCCCCCGCCGGGTTTTTGGAGGCCGGGCGGCCCGGGCAAAAGCCGGTCAGGCGCCAAGCCCCCCCCGGGCCGGGCCTTAGGGCCAGCCAGCGGCCCTTGAGGTCCGGGAAAACGGGCGGAACCAGGGGCGGGGCGGCGCGCTCGGCCAAGGCCTGGGCCAGCCTATGCCAGTTGAGGCCCAAGGCCTCGTCGTCCTTGAAGAAGCGGCTCAGGCGCTGCAGAATGTAATTTTCGCCGCCGCTTTCCACCTGGAAGGTCACATTGACCCGCCCCCCCCGGAGGGGCCGCGCCCGGGGGGCGGCCAAGCCGAACTCGGCCCGGGCGACCTCTTCGGCCTCCCTGGTATCGGGCCTATCCATCGGGCGGGGCGGCGCCCCTTTTTCCGGCACTGTCCGGCGGCGCGCCCTCCCGGCCGCCCTGGCCCTTGCCCCCGGCCAGGGCCAGGCGGCGCAGGATGAAGCGGCCCAGGGCGGCGGGCTGGGCCAGGAGCTTGGGCTCCAGGTTGGCCAGGGGGATTTCGGCCCGGGCCATGTTTTTGTGGCCCCCGGCCGAGCCCAGGCCCTTGAAGGCCGCCTGGGCCAGGCGGCCCATGTCCTGCCGGAGCCCGCCGGCCCGGAAGATGACCACCAGCTTCTGGTCGCAGAGGCCGGCGGCCACCGACCGGCTCACCCCGCTGATTTTCATGAGGAAATCGGCCACGATGACCAGGGTGTCGGAGTGATCGACCTTGCTCAGGAAGGTGTGGGCCGTGTTGCGCCGGAAAACCGCGGCCTCCAGGCCGGCCAGGAAGTGCTTGAAGGAGGAGCGGGCCAGGGAGCCCTTTTCAATCTCGGCCAGGGAATCGGCGGAAATGAAGGGGTGAAGCCAGCGGAAGGCCCGCATATCCAGGGCCTGGCCCTGGCGGACGAAATTCTGGGTATCGGTCTTGATGGCGAGGAACATGGCCGTGGCCAGCCTGGGGTTGGGCTTTATCCTGGCGGCCTTCAGGTAGCCGGTCAGGATGGAGGTGTTGGCGCCGACTTCGGGCCTTATATCGACGTGGTCCGGGTGCGGCGCCTCGGCGGCCAGGGCGGTGGGCGGATGGTGGTCGATGACGACGTTGAAGGGCAGGTCTTGGGTCTGGGGGCTGTGGGCGGGCTGCGAATCGACCATGACCAGCTTGGAAAAGCCCGACGGCAGGGCCGGCGACCAGGGTTCTAAAACCAGCTTCAAAAACTCCAGCAGCCGGAGATTGTCGGCCCGCTTCATCTGGCTGACGGAAGTCACCACCACCTGGGCGACGTGCCGCCAGAGCATTCTTTTGACGGCCGCCGCGCTGGCTATGGCGTCCGGATCGGCGTTTATGACTATGAGCACCCGGTCGTCGCCGTGAAAGATTTTCAGAAAGGCGGCCAGCCGTTCGCGGTCGGCGGTATCCCGGCCGTGGGTGGGGGCCAGGAGGCGGGGCGGGGCGGGCTTTGGGGGGGGGCCCGCCTTGTTCTCGGGGGTCATTTGAGGGTCTCCCGGGCCACGGGCGCCGCTTCGGCCAGCCGTTCCGCCAGCTGGACGGCTTCGGCCGAAAGCTTGGCCGGCAGCACGGCCTTCAAGGCCGCGTAAAGGTCGCCCGCCTTTTCCCGGCCGGCGGCGGGCAGGCCCTGGCCTTTAAGGCGCATCCGGGTGCCGTTCTGGGTGCCGGCCGGCACCTTCAAGGTGGCCCGGCCGGACAGGGTGGGGACGGAGACCTGGCCGCCCAAAAGCATTTCATAAAGGCTGACCGGCAGCTCCACCTCCAGGTCGCGGCCCTGGCGGGTGAAGACCTGGTCGGGCCGGACCGTCACCTCCACCAGAAGGTCTCCCGGGGGCCCGCCGTTCACGCCGGGCGCGCCCTGCCCTTTCAGGCGGATTTTCTGGCCGCTGTTTATGCCGGCCGGGATTTTCACCTTGAGGTTCTGGGGCCGGCTGATGCGGCCCTGGCCTTGGCAGGCCGGGCAGGGCCGCACCCCGCCGCCGGAGGAGAGCAGGCCCTGGCCCTGGCAGGAGGGGCAGGGCTGGGACTGGTTCAAATCCAGGGCGGCCTCGG
>JAITUX010000008.1 GCA_031286085.1 Candidatus Adiutrix sp.
CGCCTGGCCAGGGCCATCTTGGGCAGTATGAAGCCGCTGCGGGGGCCGCGCAGGGTTTTATGGGTGGTGCTGGTGACGATGTCGGCGGCTTCCACCGGGGAAGGGCGGGGCCCGGCGGCCACCAGGCCGGCGATATGGGCCAAGTCCACTATGAGTACGGCCCGGGCCGCCTCGGCCGCGGCCCGGAATTTGTCAAATTCCAGGCTCCGGGGATAAGCCGAAGCCCCGGCCACGATGACGGCCGGCTTATGCCGCTCGGCCTTGATAAAGAGGTCGTCGTAGTCGATGAGTTCGTCGTCCGCCCGGACCCCGTAAGGCAGGACATTGAACAGGCGGCCGGAGAAATTGACGGGCGCGCCATGGGTCAGATGGCCGCCGTGGGTCAGGCTCATGGCCATAAGGGTGTCCCCGGGGCTCATCACCGCCATATAGGCGGCCAGGTTGGCCGAAGAGCCGCAGTGCGGCTGGACATTGACGTGTTCGGCCCGGAACAGCCGCCGGGCCCGGCTGACGGCCAGGGCTTCCAGTTCATCAATGAACTCGCAGCCGCCGTAGTAACGGGCGCTTGGGTAACCCTCGGCGTATTTATTGGTCAGCACGGAGCCGGCGGCGGCCAGGACGGCGGGCGAGACGAAATTTTCAGAGGCTATGAGTTCCAGCCCCCGGCGCTGCCGGCCCAGTTCCTTCCTGATAATGGCGGCGACCTGGGGGTCGTTCCGCTCCAACGCGGCTTCCATATGGCTCATTTCTGTTTGGAATCGGAATAACGCTGCGCCTCGGGCAGGAGGGTGGGGAAGGGGGCCGTATCAGTCGGCGGCCTTCATGATAAGGCAGCCGTTGGTGCCGCCGAAGCCGAAGGAATTGCTGAGAGCGGCCTTGAGCCGGGCCGGCCGGGCGCGATTGGGCACATAATCCAGGTCGCATTCAGGATCGGGCCGATCGAGATTGATGGTGGGAGGCAGGAGGCCATGCTTGAGGGCCAGGGCGCAGATTACGGCCTCCACCCCCCCGGCCCCGCCCAAAAGGTGGCCGGTCATGGACTTGGTGGAACTCACGGCCAGGTCCTGGGCCCGCGGGCCGAAAACGGTCTTGATGGCCCGGGTCTCGATTAGGTCGTTTAAGCCGGTGGAAGTGCCGTGGGCGTTGATGTAGCCGATGTCGGCCGGGCCAAGGTCCAGGGGCGCCGCGTCGTCCAAGGCGGCCCGCATGGCCAGAACCGCGCCCTGGCCGTCGTCGGGGGGGGCGGTCATGTGAAAGGCGTCGGCCGAAGCGCCGAAACCGGCCATCTCGGCGTAGATATGAGCCCCCCTGGCCACGGCGTGTTCCCATTCCTCCAAAAGCAGGAAACCGGCCCCCTCGCCGATTACGAAGCCGTCGCGGTCCCGGTCAAAGGGCCGGCTGGCCCGTTCCGGTTCGCTGTTGCGGGTGGAGAGGGCCTTCAAGGCGTTGAAGCCGGCCACGGCCAGGGGCGTGATGACCGCTTCGGCGCCCCCGGTCAGCATGACCGGGCGGCCGTAGTCGCGGATGTGCTGAAAAGCCCAGCCCACGGCGTGGGTGCCGGCGGCGCAGGCTGTGGAAACCAGGAGATTGGGGCCTTTCAGGCCAAGTTCAATGGCCACCTGGCCCGCACCCATGTTGCCGATCATCATGGGCACGAAGAAGGGGCTGACCCTATCCGGGCCCCGGTGCAGAAGGGTCTCGTGGTTGGCCTCGATGGTGGTCAGGCCGCCCAGGCCGCAGCCCAGGACACAACCGGCGGCCTCGGCCAGGCTTTCGTCCAAGACCAGGCCGCTGTCGGCCAAGGCCATTTTAGCCGCGGCCACGGCATAGCAGATGAAGGGGTCGAAGCGTTTGACCGCCTTCTTGTCCAGGAAGTCGCCCGGGTCAAAGCCTTTCAGCTCGGCCGCTATGGTGGTCTTGAGGCCGGAAGGGTCAAACCTGGTTATGGGGCCCACGCCGCCGCGGCCTTCGGTCAAGGCCCGCCAGGAAGAGGCCAAATCGTTGCCCACGGGAGTCAAGAGGGAGGCGCCGGTGACGGCCACTCTCCGGGGCGGCTTGCTTCCGGCCATAAATCAGCCTACTTGGAGGCGAGGCTGTTATTGATGAAGTCCACCGCCAACTGCACGGTCTTGAGCTTCTGGGCCGCCTCGTCGTCTATTTTTATGTCGAATTCCTCCTCCATGGCCATGATGAGTTCCACCAGGTCCAGGGAATCGGCGCCCAGGTCGTCTTGAAAAGAGGATTCGGGGCGTATTTCGGCGGCCTCCACGGAAAGCTGTTCCGCGACGACGTTTATGACCCGGGAAGTGATGTCTGGCATGCTGTTCTCCTTGGTTGGTGCGGACCGCCTTGGGGGGCCGGCCAGAAGCGCCGGCGTCATCAAAGCGCCCCGCTTTTTTGGCTTATTCTAATAAAAAAAAACCGGCTTGACAAGTGAGCCGGCCTTCCGGCCGGGTGGGCGGGCGGCGGGTTACATATAGAGCCCGCCGTTTACGTGCAGGGTCTGGCCGGTGATGTAGGCGGCCCCCTCGGAGGCCAGAAAGGCCACGGCCCCGGCCACGTCTTCGGCCGTGCCCGGCCGGCCCAAGGGGGTGCGTTCAAGGAAGGCGGCCCGCACTTTTTCCGGGAGGCCGGCGGTCATGTCGGTCTCAATCCAGCCCGGGGCGACGGCGTTGACGGTTATGTTCCTGGGGGCCAGTTCCAAGGCCAGGGTGCGGGTCAGGCCCAGGAGGCCGGCCTTGGAGGCGCTGTAGTTGGCCTGGCCGACGTTGCCGGTGTAGGCGACCACGGAACTTAGGTTTATGATGCGGCCCCAGCGCCGCCTCATCATGACCCGGGCCGCGAAGCGGGCGCAGTTGAAGGCGCTGAAGAGATTGGCCGACAACACTTCCCGCCAATCCTCGTCGGAGAGGCGCACGCTCAGGTTGTCCCGGGCCAGGCCGGCGTTGTTGACCAGGACGTCCAGTCGGCCGAAACGGTCGGCCGCGGCCTCTATGTTTTCCGCGGCGGCCTTGGCATCCTCGGCGGCCCAGACCTGGGCCTCTGCCGCCCCGGCCCGGTCCTTAAGGAGCGCCAGGGTCTCGGCCGCCCCGGCGGAAGCCGGGTCGCGGTGGGTGATGATGACCGCCGTTTCAGGCTCGGCCAGACGCAAGGCCACGGCCCGGCCTATGCCCCGGGCTCCCCCGGTTATCAGAACGACTTTTTTTATGGTCACGGTCCCCTCGGTCGCCGCTGTTTAGGCCCGCTTCAATCAAAGCCTCGGACTGGTTTTACCAGGGCGGGGCGAAGACCCCGGCCGGACAGACTTCCAGGCAGGCGGCGCAACGGCGGCAGCCTGGGCCTTTTTCGGGCCGGCCCATATGGAAGCCCAGCGCGCCGACCGGGCAGGCGGCCTGGCACAGCCGGCAGCCCAGGCACTCCTCGGCTTCCGCCGGCCCTGGCCGGGGCGCTGGAGACCCCGCCAAGGGATTATTCATTGACCTTCAAAAACTGCCGGCCCCGGTAAACGCCGCAGTGGGGGCAGACATGGTGAGGCCGCTTGGGTTCGCCGCAATGGGCGCATTTGACCACGGTGGGGGCCAGGGCGGTGTAATGGGTGCGGCGCTGCCGGCCTTTCATCTTGCTCTGTTTTCTCTTTGGTACTGCCATGTCACACCTTCCAAAGTGCATCCAAATGGTATCGGACGTCAACTCGCGGCCGGGGGGCAGCCGCAGGCCCCCTGGTTAAGGTCGGCCCCGCAGGTCGGGCAAAGCCCGGCGCAGTCGGGCCGGCATAAAAAACGATAAGGCCAGGCCAGCCAGAAGGATTCGGCCAAAAGACCGCCCAAGTCCACCCGTCCGTCCGTCACGATTAGGACGTCTTCGTCGGCCTCTTCCGGTCGGCCAGCGGCCGCCAGGGGCAGGCTCTCTTCAATTTCGCCGGCGAGGACGGCCGAGGCCGGGGCCAGGCAACGGTCGCAGGCCACAGCCGCCTCCACCCGGAAAGAGCCCCGCACTTCCAGGCGGGCGCCCAGACGGCGGAGCCGGAGGGTTCCGGTCAGGGCGGTTATAAGGGAGGGCGGCTCTTCCCCGTCTCCGGCCACCAGGGCGGCCAGAGCCTCGGGCCCCAGGTTAAGCGGTCTCTCCAAGCCCTCCGGCGGCATATCCTCCAAGGCCACGATCAAGTCGGGGAGGGCGGCGCGTCGGCCGGGGTTCACTCGGTCTGTTTCTCCGCGGCGCCTTGGCCGGCCGGGTTCGCTTCGGCTTGGGCCGGAGCCGCCGGGGCTGTTTCGGCCTTGGCGGCAGGGGCCTCGGCGTAGCCGCTCATCACCGATTCGGTTTTCCGGCCGCTCTGGCTGATGGCCAGGAAAAGGGAGGTGCACATGAAGACGACCGCGGCCCCGCAGGTGATCCGGCCTATGAGGGTGGCCGGGCCGCGGGCGCCGAAGACCGAACCGGAGGCCCCGCCGAAGGCCGCCCCCATGCCCGCGCCCTTGCCGGCCTGGAGAAGCACGGTCAAAACCAGCACCACGACCGCCAGAACATGAATGAAAATGACCGCCGTATTCATATTGCCCCTGAAATCAAAGCTCTTCCTCGCCCCGAACATTCACGAATTTTAAATTATAGCATAATCGCGCCCAAGGTCAAAGCCAATTTTAAAGCGGGCCGAAATGGGTTGATGTCGCGGTCCAACTGGAGAATACCTGTTGACAAGCTGGACTGATTTGATTAAAGGTATAGTCATATGAATTGAATCTGTTGCCGGCAAGGTGGCCTGATGAGCGGAAAAAATACCTGGCGGCGGCCCCTCATCGTCTTGTTGGCCGCCTTCCTGGCGGCCGGCCTGCTTCAGCCGGCGGGCCTTAAGGCTCAAGACGACGAGGGCGGCCTTTCCGGTTCCCTGGGCGCAGGTATGGCGAGCAGGCCGGAATTCGAGGGCTCCGACCGCTACACGACCAAGGCCCTGCCGGTGGTGAACCTGAAATATGGGCCGGC
>JAITUX010000023.1 GCA_031286085.1 Candidatus Adiutrix sp.
CGGTTTCCAGCACGGGGTTGGCCAGGAACTGGTCGGCCCAGGCCGCGACCAGGGCTTCTACGCTCCCGGCGCTGTCGCCCTCCACCTCCAATTCTATAAGCTTGCCGATGCGCACCGAGCCGAGGCCGGTATGGCCGTGGGACCTGAGAGCCCTCTCCACCGCCGCCCCCTGGGGATCCAGCACGCCTCTTTTCAGCCTGACGGCCCCCTGAGCCTTGAATTTCATGGTCTGTTCACCAGGCCGGCCGCCTAGGGCCGGGTCGTTTTCCAGTAGGCGTCCCGCCAGCCCAGGGCGCTGGGCCGGAATTGGCTGGGAACCCGGTTCAAGTCGTTGCTGAAGGTGTTTAAGGCCAGGATCTTGCCTTCGACCAGGATAAGCGTGGTTATCTGGTCGGACCGGAACTTCCGGCCGTCGTCGCCTATCCGGGTCGCGGTGACCTCGTAGGTCAGGTAGCGCGGCTGGTCGTCCAGCACCTTCATCTCTCCGCCGTAGCGCAGGGTCAATTCCTTGAAGCGCTCGAAATCCTCCTGGCTGACCAGTTCCCCTGGCGGCAGGAGGGGCGTGGCGATATAGGCGTAAAAATCCAGCGGCACCCTGGGACCCTCCAGGTTGATCCCCTTCTTGTATTCCCTCCAGGAGCGGGGCTCGGCGTAAACGGCCAGGATCTCGGCCCCCGGGGCCTTGAGGCCGGCCAGAAGTTCGTCCACGTTGGGGTCCAGCCCGTCGATGGGAATGAGGCCGGCGGGCTCGATTAGCCGAAGGCGCGCCGGACCTAGCTGGACGCTGAGCCCGCCGTCGGCCGCCCGGGCCGCCCCGGTCCCCAGGGCCGCCAGCATGACCAGCCCGGCAACCCAAAGGCGCGCCGCGCCGTTTGATGATTCAGGCTTAAGCAAGATCCACCACCTAAACGGCCCCCGAATCGCCCGCTACTTGAGGCGATTGTAGATTTCCTGGTAAGCCTCCTCCACTTCGCCCAAGTCGCGGCGGAAGCGATCCTTGTCCAGCTTCTTCCCGGTGGCGGCGTCCCAGAACCGGCAGGTGTCGGGGGATATTTCGTCGCCCAGGAGCAGGCGGCCGCCGACGCGGCCGAATTCCAGCTTGAAATCCACCAGTATGATGCCGCGGGCCTTCAGGTGTTCGACGAGCAGGGCGTTGATTTTCAAGCCGGATTCTTCCAGGCTCCGCAACTCGTCTTCGGTGGCCGCGCCCAGGACGGCCACATGGTGGTGATTGATCAGGGGATCGCCCAGGGCGTCGTCCTTGTAGTAGAATTCCACCACCGGGCGGGGCAGTTTCCGGCCTTCCTCCCAGCCCAGGCGCTGGGCCAGGCTGCCGGCGGCCACGTTGCGCACCACCACTTCCAAGGGCACTATCTCGATTTTTCTGGCCAGCATGGAGCGTTCGTCCACCTTCCGCAGGAAGTGGGTGGCCACGCCCCGGCTTTCCAGCATCTCGAAGAAGAGGGCGGCTATGGCGTTGTTCAAGGCGCCCTTGGAATTGATGGACCCCTTCTTGGCCCCGTTGAAGGCCGTGGCGTCGTCCTTGTAATAAATCAGGACTTCGTCCGCCCGGTCAGTGGCGAAAATTTTTTTTGCCTTGCCTTCGTAGAGCAAGGGTCCAGGTTCCATGACGGCGCTCCTTTACGGTTTCGCATTTCCACCCAAGGCCGGAGCGGCCTCAGGCCCGCAATTTTGCCTGAAGGGCCTGATTTTTGGCCCGGACGCCTTCGGCCTGCCGCCGGCGGAATCCGGCCAGCCGGGCGGCCGTTTCCGGGTCGCCCAGGGCCGCGATGGACGCGGCGAAGAGGGCCGCGTTGCGGCCCCCGTCCACGGCCATGGCGGCCACGGGAATGCCGGGCGGCATCTGGACTATGCTCAACAAGGCGTCCAGGCCGTTCAAGGCCGAACCGCTCACGGGCACCCCGATGACCGGCAGGGTGGTGAAAGAGGCCACCACCCCGGGCAGGTGGGCGGCCGCCCCGGCCCCGGCGATGATGGCGCAAAAGCCCCGGGCCTCGGCCTCCTCGGCGAAGCGGCGCACTTCCTCCGGGGTCCTATGGGCCGAGGCCACCAGGACTTCCGCCTCCAGGCCAAGTTCACCCAGGAGCCGGTAGCCCGGCTCCAGGACCGGCCAGTCCGAATCGCTGCCCATGACTAGGCCCACCCTGGCCATTGCCGACCTCGCTGAAAAGAATTGACGCCCACAGGTAACCTACTTAATTTTATTCCATAAGCGTCCGCAACGCAACAAAAAACCTCCCGGCCCTAAAAGTGGGGCGGGAGGTTTTCGGCCGGGTTGAGGCGCGGGGAAGCGCTGATTAATGGTTATTTGGAGTAGTATTCCACAATCAGGCGTTCGTTGGCGTCTATGGGTATCTCGTTCCGTTCCGGCAGGCGCATAAGCCGGCCGCTGAACTGGTCGGGCCGCTTTTCCAGGTAGGGCACGTTGAAGGCGGCCGTTTCCTGGAAATGCCGGACCACGCTTTCATTTTTGCGGGAGGCCTCGCGCAGGGCCATTTCGTCGCCGACCTTGACCCCGTAGGAGGGGATGTTCACCCGGGCGCCGTTGACCAGGATATGGCGGTGGGTGACCATCTGGCGGGCCTGGCGGATGGAGCGGGCGAAGCCCAGGCGGTAAACGAGGTTGTCCAGGCGGCACTCCAGGGCTTTCAAAAGGGCCACGCCGGTCATTTCCGGGCTTTTCTGGCTGGCCTTGACGTAGCGCAGGAACTGGCGTTCCATGATGCCGTAGTAGGCCTTGACCTTCTGTTTTTCCATGAGCTGGAGGCCGTACTCGGAAGTCTTGCGGCCGCCCCTTACGTTCTTGCCTTCTCCCCTTTTGAGAGCCTTGGGGTGGCCGTAGATATTGATCCCCAAGCGGCGGCAGAGTTTGAACCGGGGTTCGCGGTGGGTTGCCATAGATACAGAACGCTCCTTTTCCGGTTTTAGGTCCGGCTTTTTAATGGTTCCAGGCGACCTGGCAAATTATTATTATAACCCAATCGCCCGGGAAAAGCAAATCGTTATGTCCTGCGGTTGCCAGAAGTCATCCGGTATGCTATGAAGTCTCTGGCGCCAGCGCTCCAACCAGGCGCCCGCGTGAATTTTAGGCCGCTTGCCGGCCCTTAAGGAGTTGCCCCCATGTCCAGAACCGGCCCCGAAACCCCGGCCCGCCTTGAATGGTTCCTGGTTCCGGCCGCCGGAACCGGCCCGGCCCGCCGGGACGAAGCGGGGCGCTGACCCGGTCATGCTGGTCCTGGGCCTGGAGAGTTCCTGCGACGAGACGGCGGCGGCCCTCTACGAGGACGGGGTGGTTTTGGCCGACGTGGTCCGCGGACAGCTTGATCTTCACCGGCTCTACGGGGGCGTGGTGCCGGAAATAGCCAGCCGGGCCCACCTGGAGGCCGTTGACCAGGTGGCCGCCCAGGCTTTGGCCGAGGCCGGGCGCGGCCTGGCCGATATATCGGGCTTGGCGGTGACCCAGGGGCCGGGCCTGGTCGGGGCTCTCCTGGTGGCCTTGAGCTTCGCCAAGGGCCTGGGCTTCGCCGCCGGCCGGCCCGTTACCGGGGTAAACCACGTCAAGGCCCACGCCCTGTCCCCTTTCATGGCCCGGCCGGGCGCCCCGCCGCCGGTTCCGGATTTCCCCCTGGTGGCCCTGGTGGTCTCCGGGGGCCACAGCCACCTCTACCTCCTGGCGGACCACCTGACCTTCAGCCTTCTGGGCCGGACCCGCGACGACGCCGCCGGCGAGGCCTTCGACAAAACGGCCAAACTCCTGGGCCTGGGCTATCCGGGCGGCCGGGCCATAGAGGAATTGGCCGCCCGGGGCGACCCTTCGGTCTATCGTCTGCCCCGGCCCCTGTGGCGCGAGGGGCTGGATTTTTCCTTCAGCGGGCTCAAGACCCAGGTGTTGACCATTTACCGCCGGGACAATCTGGCCGACCGGCCGGCCGACGACCCGGCCCTGGCCGACCTGGCCGCCGGTTTTCAGGCGGCGGTGGTGGAAGTGCTGGTGGACAAGTTGCGGGCCGCCCTTAAGACGACCCGGGCCGAGGGGGCCGTGTTGGCCGGCGGGGTGGCGGCCAACGGGGCTTTGCGGGCCGCGGCCCTGGAAATGACCCAAGCCCTGGGCCGGCCCCTTTTCGTGCCGCCCCTGGCCTGGTGTGCCGACAACGCGGCCATGATCGCCCACCTGGGGGCCCGCCAACTGGCCGCCGGCCGAAACATTCTGGATTTGGCGGCCGAGGCCCGGCCCCGCTGGCCGGTGGATTAGAGCCGGCTGACTTATTGGCAAGCGGCGGTTAAATGCGGAACGCTCTGGTCAAGGACGAACTGAAGGAACTGGGTTTCCGGCCCGCCAAAAGCCGGGGCCAGCACTTCCTCAAGGATAATGGGGTGATAAGGAGCCTGACCGGGACCGTTCTGGCCGAGGCCGGGCCGGAAAAACTCTTGGAAATAGGCCCCGGCCTGGGCGCCTTGACCAGGCCCCTTTTGGCCGCCGGAGCCGAAATACTGGCCGTGGAACTGGACCGGGGGCTGGCCGAAAACCTCGGGAACGAGGGCCGGCCCGGCCTGACGGTTCTGAATCAAGACATCCTGACCCTGGACCCGGCCCAATTCCCCGGCCCACGCTTCCTCTTCGGCAATCTGCCCTACAACATCTCCAGCCCGGTGCTGTTCTGGTTTCTCCGCCACCGGCGGGCCTTTTCCGGGGCCCTGTTAATGCTCCAGAAGGAACTGGCCGAGAGACTGACCGCCGACCCAGGCCGCCGGGCCTACGGCCGGCTGAGCGTGGCCCTGGGGCTGTGGTTCCGGGTTGAAAACGTGCTGGCCGTGCCGGCGGCGGCCTTTCATCCCCGGCCCCGGGTGGCCAGCGCCGTCGTTAGATTCCGGCCGGTCCCTTCCGAGTCCGAGCCGCCGGTCCCCCCCGAAGTCCTGGGCCGCTTCACCCTGGCCGCCTTCGGAGCCCGCCGCCAGACCCTTCTGAACAACCTGTCCCGGGCCTACGGCCGGGACAGGGCCGCCCGGGTCTTGGCCGATTTCGGCCTGGCTCCCGGCCTCCGGGCTGAAACCCTGGCCCCGTCCGTCTTGGCCGCCCTGGCCCTGGCCCTGGAGCCGGTCTTCACTTGAGGTCCAGCCCGGCCTGCTCCAGCTTGGCCAGGAACCGCAGCATCAGGGCCTTGAGGTTGCTGACCATCTCCAAGGTCGGCTTGGCCGACACGAGCTGCCGGAATTCACGCATCTCCGGGGCGGCGTTGGAACGGGCCCGCTTGCGCAGGAGCGCTATCTCGTGGTGGGCGTCGGCGGTGCTGCGCTCGGTGAGCCGCCTGATTTCATCGTTATACTTGACCACCATCTCCTCCATCTTGCGCTCGGTGATGGTGTTCTTGTTCTGGCTTTCGGAAAGGGCCAGGGTCAGCCGCCGGACTTCCTTTTCATGGCTTAAGGTGTTTTCCCTCTCCACGGCCAGACGGCGCTCCAGTTCATTTATGCGGGAATTGGCCGTGGTCAGAAGCGCGGTCCCGGCCTCGTTCTCCTGGACGCTGCGGTCAAGCTCCTGCCTTAGAAAAATGGCGTCGTTCTCCTTCTGGGTCAGCGCGTTGGTCATCTCGCTGTTCTCGCGGTGGAGCCGCTTGAACTGCTTTTCATAGTTGACCACTTTCTGGTTGGCCGTGGACAGGAGGCTTTCCTGCTCCTCCAGGGTGTTGGTCAACTCCAGGAGGTCGCTGGTCAGGCGCTCCATCTCCTGCTTCTGCTCCTCGTTGGCCTTGTTCAACGCCCGGCAGTCGCTCTCCATTTGGCGGCGCCACAGGGCGGCCGCCTTCCGGTAGTCGTTGAAAGTCTTATCCAGGGCCAGGTAATAGTTGCACAACAGCTTGAGGCCCTGGGGCGGATCCAGGCCGGTCGGCAAAAGGTCGGCCAGCTGGCGCAGGCGCTCCTCGCCCAGCACCGCGTCCTCATTCAGATGGTTGGATAGATGTCGTAAACGCCCCTTGCCCTGGCTCTGGTCATCGGTCGCCAAAATATGTTCCCCGCCGGTTTCTTTCATAATCAGCCGCTTTCCAAATGAAGCCCATTTGAAAGCGGCCTGGTATCAACCTGTTATTATAGCATATAATCAAAACAAACAAAAGCGGGCCGGCGCCGCCGGGCGGGCTCCGGTTCATTTTGGCCTTGCCAAGGCCGGCCGATGGCCTTATTCTGGCCGGTAGGCTGTTTCAGCCTTTTGAAGTTCAGTTTCCGGCGGTGGCTGAAGCCCTGGGCAACCCTGATTAATGGCCTTTTGACCCTTTAATCAGGGCTTCCCCGGAGCCTCGGCGCCGGCCGGCACGGATAAGCATGGCCAAACCCGAAGCCTCGACCGGCGGCTCCGAACACCCGGAAACGGACAGGCTGTGGACCGGGAATTTCCTGAAATTCCTCCTCATCAACCTGTTCATCTTCCTGGGTTTCGATATCCTCTTGCCTACCCTGACCCTCTACCTGGAGAGTTTCGGGGCCACGGAAGCGGACATAGGGCGCATCTACAGCGTCTTCGTCATCTCGGCCATTTTCATGCGCATGAACGCCGACCGCCTGGCCGCCGGCCGCTCGGCCCTGTCTCTAGTCTGCCTGGGGCTCTGGGCCTGCGGACTGGCGGTCAGCCTCTATTACTGGGTCACCCACCCCTACCTGGCCATGGGCGTCCGGCTTTTGCAAGGGGCCGGTTTAGGCTTGGCCACGACCCTCTTGACCTCCCTGGCCTCCCAGGCCATCCCCCCGTCCCGGATGGGCGAGGGCATGGGCTACCTGGGCCTGGGCACCACCCTGGCCCTGGCCATAGGGCCTTTCCTGGGGGTCTGGCTGATGAAGACCTGGGGCTTTGGACCTCTCTTTGCGGTGGTGGCCCTCTGCTACCTGGCTTCCATCGGGGTGGCCCGGACCATCCGGGACGTGAAGTTGCCCCCGCCCCGGGCCGGGCGCGCCCGGCCCGGCCTGGTGCTGTTCAGCCGCCTGGTCTGGCCACAATCCCTTTTGATGTTCATCATGGGCCTGATTTTCAACACCGTCATCGTCTATATGGCCCTGTTCTGCAAGGAAAGGGGCCTGGCCCACGCCGACGGCTTTTTCGTGCTCTCCACCGTTGGCATACTGATTTCCAGGCTGAATTCCGGCCGGCTCTACGACAGTTTCGGGCACCGATGCGTCATAACGCCCGCGGCCGGGCTGCTCCTGACCACCATGTTGATTTTATATAACGCCTACAGCCCCCGGCTCCTGTTCACCGCCTCTCTCCTCTACGGCCTGTCCACCGGCGCCCTGTTCCCCAGCCTCCAGGCCCTGACCCTGGCCAACGTGCCCCTGGACCGGCGCACCGAGGCCACGGCCTCTTTCATGAATTCCTATGACTTGGGTTTCGGCCTGGGTTCATTCCTGATGGGCCAACTGGCCTTTCTGACCCATCGCTACGCCGCGGTCTACCTGGCCGCCGCCGGGGGCGCCCTGATTTTCCTGGCCTTCTACCTGGGCTATTATTTCATCTGGCTGAGGCGCCGGCCTTAGCCTTTTCCAAGGCCCGGGCAAAGCCGGGCAGGGCGCGCTCAATGACCTCCTCCGGCGTACAGAAACAGAGACGGAAATACCCCGGGCCGGCGAAACCCCGGCCGGGCACGGCCAGGATTTTTTCCTCTTTCAGGAGAGCCGCGAAGGCCTCGTCGTCGGCCAGGGGGCTTTCGGGAAACAGGTAGAAGGCGCCGGCCGGCACGTCAAGCCGGTAGCCGATGGCCTTAAGGCCCTGGACGAAAAGATCGCGGCGGCGCTGGTAGCGGCTCACGTCCACGGCCGCGCCCTGAAGTTCGGCCAGGGTCAGCTGCATCAGGGACGGGGCGTTGACGAAGCCCAGCACCCGGTTGGCCAAGGTCAGGGCGCCCGCGAGTTCCGGGCCGCCCTCGGGCAGGTCCGGGTTCACCGCCGCGTAACCTATGCGTTCGCCGGGGATGGACATATCCTTGGAATGGGAATGGACCACGATGGAATAGGGGTGGGCCGGAAAGACGGAAGGCGGCCGTCGGCCGTCATAGGCCAGCTTGCGGTAGGGTTCGTCGGCGACGAGGAAAATGGGGCGGCCCCAACGGGCGCCGGCCTCGGCCAGGAGGCGGCCCAAGTCCGCCAGCCGCTCCGCCGGGTAAATGACCCCGGTGGGATTTTGGGGCGAATTGAGGAGAACGGCCCGGGTGGCCGGAGTCAGTTTGGCCGCGATGGCGGAAATATCCAGGCTGAAGCCCGGGCCGGGCTCGGCCGGGACGAGCCGGGCGCCGTGGTTGTCGGCGTAAAAATTGTATTCCATGAAATAGGGCCGCGGAGTGACGACCTCGTCGCCGGGGTCCAGGAGGGCCTTGAAGACCACGTTCAGGCCCCCGGCCGCCCCCACGGTCATGACCACCTGGTCGGCGGTGAAGGGCCGGGCCAGGCCGGCCCCCTGCTCGACGTTCAAGTATTCGGCCACCCGCTCCCGCACCTTGGGCCAACCGGCATTGGGCATGTAGCCGTGGATTCCGTCCTCCCGCGCCAGCCGGGCCAGGGTTTCCTTGAAGACCGCCGGGGGCGGCAGGTCGGGATTGCCGAGGGAAAAATCAAAGACGTTTTCGGCTCCGAAGCTGGCCTTGAGGCGGAGGCCCTCCTCGAACATGCGGCGCACCAGGGAGGCCCCGGCCAGGGCCGCGACCATTTTATTGCTTATGATACTCATGTTCTCACCATTAAGGCTTCGGCCGGCCCGGAGGCCAGGTCCTGGGCCTCGTAGGAGCCGAGGACCTGGAAACTCTCCGCGGATTTTTTGAGTTCGTCCAAGGCCCGGGCCACCCTATCCTCGCTGAAATGGCCGTCAACCTCAAGGAAGAAGCGGTAGGCCCAAGGCTGGCCCGGCAAGGGCCGGCTGTGGAGGCGGGTCATGTTGACCCCGTTGTCGGCCATGGGCTGCAGGCAGGAGTAGAGGCTGCCGGAGCGGTGAGGGACGGAGAACCAGCACAGGGTCCGGTCCCGGCCGCTGGGGGTGCTGTGTTCCGTGCCCATGACCAGAAAGAAGGTCTGGTTGTGGGGCTGGTCCTCGATGTTTTCGGCCACGAGGCCCAGGTTGTGGAAATCGCCCAGGGCCGGGTGCCCTATGATGGCCCCGGCGCCCGCCTCGTCCAGAAGGGTGGCCGCCGCGGCGGTGGAAGCGGCGGCGATCAATTCCACGCCGGGCAGGTTAAGGCTCAGCCAGCCCCGGGCCTGGGCCAGGGCCTGGGGGTGCGAGGACACCCTTTTGATCGCGGCCAGGTCCGGGTTCCGGGACATCAGGGCCAGGGAGATTTTCAGCGTGACCATGTTGCGGGCCTTGAGCCTGGTGTTCCCCAACAGGTCCAGGGTCTGGCCGACCAGGCCCTCGATGGAATTCTCAAAGGGCACCACGCCCAGGTCCGCCCGGCCCTCCTCCACTTCCCTGAAAACGGCCGCCAGGTCGTCTTGGGGCTGGTAGAGGCCCAAGGCCCCGAATTGGTTTAAGGCCGCGGCGTGGCTATAGGTTCCGGCGGGGCCCAGAAAAGCCACCCGGACCGGAGCCTGGGCCGCCCGGCAGGCCCGGATTATGGTCGAGTAAATTTCCC
Source organism: Candidatus Adiutrix sp. (assembly GCA_031286085.1). GTDB lineage: Bacteria > Desulfobacterota > Desulfarculia > Adiutricales > Adiutricaceae > Adiutrix. The sequence continues at coordinate 9,624 of JAITUX010000023.1, forward strand.
GAACCGTCTCGCCGTTCAAGGGGCGGCCCTGGGACTTGAGCGTGAGCCGGTCCAGGACCGCCTTTTCCCGAGCCCGGTCCACCACGGGCAGGGCGTGGCGCTTTTTGACCTGGCCGATTTCAATGGAGACAGCCGCCCGCCTCTGGATGATCTCCAGGATTTCATCGTCCAGTTCGTCTATGCGGGCGCGCAGATCCCTAAGCAGCTCGGTTTTTTCAATCATTGGCCCACCGCCTGGGCGGCCCCGGTCGGCACCGTGGAGAGGCTCCGCCCGAAATGGGGGGCCAGGGCGGCCAATTCCTCCATCAACTCTTGGAATTCTCCCGGTTTCAGGGATTCATCGCCGTCGCAGAGGGCCGTTTCCGGCCGGCAGTGGACCTCGATCATCAGGCCGTCGGCCCCCACGGCCAGGGCCGCCTTGGCCAGGGGCGGCACGAAGGAGGCCCGGCCGCTGGCGTGGCTGGGGTCCACTATGACCGGCAGGTGGCTGCGTTCCCTGATGGCCGGAACGGCCGAGAGATCCAAGGTGTTGCGGGTGCTGGGCTCGAAGGTGCGGATGCCGCGTTCGCAGAGTATGACCTTCTCATTGCCGCCGGCCAGGATGTACTCGGCCGAGCCGAGGAACTCATCCACGGTGTTCATCAGCCCCCGCTTCAGCAGCACGGGTTTCCGGCTCTGGCCCAGGCGCTTCAAGAGGGAAAAATTCTGGGCGTTTCTGGCCCCCACCTGGAGGACGTCCGCGTAGGCTTCCACCAAGTCAACGTCAGAGGAGTCCATAACCTCGGTGACCACGGCCAGGCCGGTCAATTCCCGGGCCTTGGCCAGCATCTTCAGCCCGTCTT
>JAITUX010000039.1 GCA_031286085.1 Candidatus Adiutrix sp.
CTGCCCGCCTTCCGGGTGGGGGACACGGTGGCCGTTTCGGTGCGCATCAAGGAAGGCGACAAGGAACGTCTCCAGGTCTTCAAGGGCGTGGTCATCCGCCACCACCGGGGCAACGCCGCCGACGCCAGCTTCACGGTGCGCAAAGTCTCCTACGGCGTCGGGGTGGAGCGCATCTTCCCCCTCAACTCGCCCAACCTGGACCGCATTGAAGTGGTGACCAGGGGCCGGGTGCGGCGGGCCAGGCTTTACTACCTGAGGGACCTGAGGGGCAAGGCCGCCAAGGTCAGGGCCAGGAACAAGTTCATTATTGGCGACAAGGCCGATTAACGGCCAGGGTTGACAATACGCGGAACGGCTTGCGAACAAAGTAAAAACCGGAGAGAGGGGCGGTCATGCCCAAGATGAAAACCAACCGGGGCGCGGCCAAGCGCTTCAAGAGCACCGCCGGCGGCAAGGTCAAGCGCTCCCGGGCCTTTGCCCGCCATATCCTGACCTCAAAGTCCACCAAGCGGAAGCGGGGCCTGCGCCGGCCGGCCGAGGCCGCTTCGGCCAACGTGGGGGCCTTGAAAAAACTTTTGCCCTATCACGGCATAGAATAGGCGGACGCCCGCCCCTTAGGGGCCTGAAAGGCCAGGGCGGGGCGGAAGCGGCGGCCGGAGGATAAATTATGCGAGTCAAAGGCGGCGTCAAGACCAAAAAACGCCACGCCAAGTATCTGAAACAGGCCAAGGGTTACCGGGGCGGGCGCGGCGTATTGTACCGTAGCGCCCGGGAAGGGGTGGAACGCGGCCTGTGTTTCGCCTACCGCGACCGTAAAGTCCGCAAAAGGGAGATGCGCTCCCTGTGGGTTATCCGCATCAGCGCGGCGGCCAAGGCTTTGGGCACTTCCTATTCCCGGCTCATCGACGCCTTGAACAAGGCCCAGGTGAGCGTGGACCGTAAAATGCTGGCCGAGTTGGCCGTGAGCGACCCGGCGGGTTTCGCTCAACTGGTTCGGACCGCCCAGGGTTCGGCGGCGGCTTGAGAGGACCTTGGCCGTCCGGGGGCCGGGAGGCCCCCACGGCCGGCGGCGGAAAGGTTGGGGCAGGGCCGCTCGGGTTTCGACCGGGGGCCCTTGATTTTTTTTGACGTATAAGGCCGGCCGCCGGCGGCCGGTTTTTATGGATGGCCTATGAGCGAGCGGCTGACGGATAAAATAGAGGAGGCCCGGCTTAAGGCCCTGGCCGCCTTTGAGGCGGCCGCCTCAAAGGAGCGGCTGGAGGCGGCCCGCATTGAGTTTCTGGGCGTCAAGGGTCGTTTCGCCGAACTGATGAAGGCCCTGGGCACCCTAGACAAGGAGGAGCGGCCCCAGGCCGGCGCGGCGGCCAACAGCGCCCGCGGGGAGGCGGCCGCGGCCTTTGAGGCGGCCCGGGCCGCCCTGGAGAGAGCCGAGGCCCGGGCCGACTGGCTGGACGTGACCTTGCCCGGCCGCCGGCCGCCTACCGGCCACCAGCACGTCATAAGCCGCACGGCCGCGGAAATCTGCGCCATCTTCGGCCGCCTGGGCTTCAGCCTCGTCGAGGGGCCGGAGGTGGAGACCGACTATTACAATTTCGAAGCCCTGAATTTCCCCCGCGACCACCCGGCCCGGGATATGCAGGACACCCTTTTCGTCTCCGCGGACCTCCTTTTGCGCACCCACACCTCGCCCATGCAGGTCCGGACCATGGAAAAGAACCCGCCCCCGGTCTGGGTGGTGGTGCCCGGCAAGACCTACCGCCGCGATTCGGACGTGAGCCATTCGCCCATGTTCCACCAGGTGGAGGGCCTGGCCGTGGATCAGGGCCTGACTTTCGCCGACCTCAAGGGCGTCCTGACCGCCTTCGCCACGGCCATGTTCTCCCCGGATACCAAGATCCGCCTCCGGCCCAGTTTCTTCCCCTTCACCGAGCCTTCGGCCGAGGTGGACATAGCCTGCGTCCTCTGCCGGGGCCGGGGCTGCCGCCTCTGCAAGGGCACGGGCTGGCTGGAGATACTCGGCAGCGGCATGGTTGATCCGGCCGTTTACGGCTTCGTGGGCTATGACCCGGCCCGGGTGAGCGGCTTCGCCTTCGGCCTGGGCATCGAGCGGGTGGCCATGCTCAAATACGGCTTGGAAGACATCCGCCTGTTCTACGAGAGCGACTTGCGCTTCCTGACCCAGTTCTGAACTTCGGAGAGAATTGTCATGAAAACGAGTCTGGAGTGGCTGGGCGATTTTGTGGACTTAAGCGGCCTGGCCCCCCGGGACATAGCCGACAAGCTGACCATGGCCGGGCTGGAGGTGGAGGATCTCCACGACCTTTCCGGCGGCCGGGGTGAAGCCTGGGGGCTGGAAATCGGCGTCACCCCCAACCGCCCGGACGCCTTGTCCGTCCTGGGCCTGGCCCGGGAACTGGCCGCCCTCCTGGGCCGCCCCCTGAAAAAGCCGGCCCCCAAGGTGCGGGAGGAAGGGCCGCACATAAGCACCCTGGCCCAGGCGGCCATAGATGATCCGGACCACTGCTTCCGCCTGGCGGCCCGGGTCGTCCTGGACGTGACCCTCGGCCCCAGCCCGGACTGGATGGTCGGCCGCCTGGCCTCGGCGGGGCTCCGGCCCATAAACAATGTCGTGGACATCACCAACTACGTCATGCTGGAACTGGGCCAGCCCCTCCACGCCTACGACCTGGAAGAGATAAGCGGACGGAGGCTGTCGGTCCGGGCCTATCCCGCCGGCGTCTCTTTCACCACCCTTGACGGCCAGGCGCGGCGGCTTTCGGCCGACGTCAATCTGATGATCTGCGACGAGGCCGGTCCGGTTGGCCTGGCCGGCATCATGGGCGGGCTCAATTCGGAAATCAAGCCCGCCACCCGCCATATCCTCTTGGAAAGCGCGGCCTTCAACGCCGCCACCATCCGCCGGGCCTCCCGGGCCAACGGCCTGTCCACCGACGCCTCCTTCCGCTTCGAGCGCGGCTCCGACCCGGAAATCTGCGGCCTGGCCGCGGACCGGGCCGCGGAATTGATGCGGGTTCTGGCCGGGGGCCGGGTGGCCGCCGGCCGGCTGGACATCCACCCCCGCCCCTATTCGGCCCCGGTGATCCAATTCAGCCCGGCCCGGGCCAACGCCTGCCTCGGCGCCAACCACATGGCGGAAGACATGTTTCGGGCGCTCCGGGCCATCGGCTTGGAAATAGAGGGCTCGGGCGCGGAGGTCCGGGTCCGCCCGCCTTCCTGGCGGCCGGACTTAAGCCGGGAGGTGGACCTGTGGGAAGAGGTGGCCCGGCTTCTGGATTTCGACCGGATTCCGGCGACTTTGCCCAAGCCCCCGGCCCGGCGCCAGGACCCGCCCCCGGCCTGGCGGCTGAGGGCGGAAGCGCGGGAACTCCTGGCGGCCCGGGGCCTGGCCGAAAGCATCACCTATTCCTTCATCAACCCCAATTTCGCCGACCGGCTGGGCCTGGCCGGGGACAGCCCCTGGCGCCAGAGGGGCCTCCCCATCCGGAACCCCTTGAGCGAAGAGCAGGGGCTGTTGCGCCCCCTTTTGGCCCCCAGCCTCTTGAACGCCTTGAAAGTCAACCAGGCCCACAACCGGCCCCTGACGGCCCTGTTTGAACTGGGGCGGGTCTTTCTCTCCAACGGCCCGGACCGCCAGCCGGAGGAACGGGAAACCATAGGCGGCCTTCTGAGCGGGGTCATGGGCCCGGGCACTTGGCTTGAGCCCGGCCGGCCGGTGGATTTCTGGGATGTCAAAGGCCTCCTGGAAAGCCTCGGCCCGGCCCTGGGCGGCCCCTACGAATTCAAAAGAATCCCGGACCCGCCCCCCTGGTATGATACGGCCGAAGCCGCGGGGGCCTTTCTGGCCGACGGAACCCGGCTGGGGCACCTGGGCCGGCTGAACAGGCAGGCGGCCCAGGCTTTCGGCCTCAAAGAGGCGGCGACCTATCTCTTTGAGCTGGACGCCCAATTAATCCTGGAGCGGGGCTGGGGCCGCCGGCCCTTCGTCGGCTGGAGCAAGTTCCCCCCCGCCGAAAGGGATCTGGCCCTGGTGCTGGACGAAGACCGGCCGGCCGCCGAAGTCGCCGCGGCCATGCTTGAAGACAAAAGCCTGCCCTTGGTCAACCTCCTGCTCTTTGATCTCTACCAGGGCAGCCA
>JAITUX010000079.1 GCA_031286085.1 Candidatus Adiutrix sp.
AAAACGGCGCCCAGGAAAACCAGTCCGGGGAAAGCGGCCAGGAGTGACGGGCTAAACGGCATCGTCCGTTCCCGAAGGCCGCCATCTGACGCCCTTGGCGGCCGGCACGGACTGGAGAATGACCGCCAGGCCCCGGCGCTGCAGCCGGGCCAGGCCGGCCAGTTCCTCCTGCCGGGCGAAAAAGGTTTCGGTCAGGCGCAGGCCCAGATCGCGGGAGAGATTATCCAGTTGATTGCCGAGGTTCAATAGTCCAATGTCCAATCCGGCCGTGACGGCCTCCAGGGCGTCGGCCAGGCTCTTGAAAATCAGAAGGACGCGCTTTTCAGCCAGTTCGGGTCCGGCCAGGAATTCGGCCAAGCCCGCCAAGGGCCGGAAATGGGCCTGGCTGATTTCCGGCGGCAGGCCCAGGCGCATTATCATCTGGGCCGTGGAGTCGCCGGCCGTGTCGCCGTCGGCCACGACTATGACCTCCGCTTTCAGGTAAGGCACCCAGGCCGCGGCTATCTGGCCGTGTATGAGTTTGGAGTCCACGCGGGACCAGACCAGGGTCAATCTTAGCCTCTTGCTGAAATTTCAGGTTATTGGGAACCGAGCCCCTGCCTAAGAAGCTCTCCGGCCACATTGATGCTCTTGCGGCCGTATTCGCCTATGGCTTGGGCGGCTTCGGACAGCAAGGAACGGTCCCGTAGCTGCACGGCTTTGAGCAACATGGGCAGATTTACGCCGGAGAGAACTTCCACCCGGCCATTCTCCAGGAAAGACAGGCTGATGTTGGATGGAGTCCCCCCGAACATATCGGTCAGGACCAGCACCCCGTCCCCCTTGTCCAGGGCCCGGATGGCCACGCCCACGGCCTCGCGCAGGGATTCCGGGCTGCGGACGCTGTCTATGGAGACGGTCAGGCAGCCCTCCAGGCCGCCGATTATGAACTCGGCCGTCTTCAGGATCTCCTGGCCCAATGAGCCGTGGGTGACTATGACCAAACCGATCATGCCGGAATACCTCAAGCCGGGCGGCCTTCAAGCCTGGCCGCATTCAAGCAGATTTAAGACCTGGCGCCAAAATTTTTTAAAAACCTCAAACGATGTCGCGGTGGCGCAGGTTAAGGGGCCCGCCGAACACCCGGCCCAGGGCGTCATTGAGAGCCTCGGCCACGGCCACGCTGCGGTGCTGGCCGCCGGTGCAGCCGACGGCTATGGTCAGATACGACTTGCCCTCCTTCTGGTAGAGAGGCAGAAGATAGGCCAGCATTTCCAGGAAACGCCCCAGAAACCCCCCCGTTTCCGGGGCGCCCATCACATAGTCGCGGACGGCCCGGTCGCGGCCGTCCAAGGCCCGCAGTCCGTCTATATAGAAGGGATTGGGCAGAAAGCGCACATCCACCATCAGGTCGGCCTCCGGGGGCAGGCCGTTCTTGAAGCCGAATGACAGTATCTCCACGGACATGGACCGGCTGGCGCCCTCCTGGCTGAAACGCTCCATGACCAACTCCCTCAAGGCCCCGGCCTTGAGTGAACTGGTGTCGATAACCTGGTCGGCCGCCTCCCGGAGGGGGAGCAGATGCTCCCGCTCGGCCCTTATGCCCGCCACCAGGTCGCCGCGGGGGGCCAGGTGGTGGGGCCGCCGGGTTTCCGAAAAACGCTTGACCAGGACATCCTCGGCCGCGTCTATGAACAGGAGGCTTAGTTCATAGCCCAGGTCGCGGGCCTCCCGGAACCGGTTCTCAAACTGGCCGGCCAATTCCGGCTCCCGGGCGTCCATGCCCACGGCCAGGCGGATGAAGCCGCCGCTCTCCTTGCGCAGGGCCAGGAACTTGGGCAAGAGGTCCACGGGGAGGTTGTCTATGGCCAGGTAGCCAAGATCCTCCAAGGCCTTCAGCACGGTGCTCTTGCCCGACCCGGACAGGCCGGTGACAATCAGCAGGCGGCCGTGACAGGTTTTAAGCACGGTCTTCCCTCCTTAGGGCGGCCCCGTTCAGGCCGACGCGGCTGAAGCGCGCAGCAGACGATCCAGAACACCGTTTACGAAAGCCGGCGAATCGTTGTCCCCGTAGCTCTTGGCTATTTCCAGGGCTTCGTTCAAGCTGACCCGGGCCGGGATATCCTCCCGGTGGAGCATCTCATAATAGGCCAGCCGGATCAGGCCCCGGTCCACCGGGGACATACGGGCCAGGGTCCAGTTGACCGCGGCCCGGCCTATCTCGGCGTCCAACTCGGCCTGGGCGGCGGCGACCCCGAAAAACAGCTCCCTGGCCAGGGGCCAGGCCCGCCGAAATTGCCTGGCCGACAGGGCCAGGGCGTTCTCGGGATCGTTTTCCGGGCTGAAGGCGGCTTCAAAGGCTTCGGTCGTGGCCTCGGGCGGACCGCCTTCCAAGTCGCGCTGGAAAAGGAGCCTCAAAGCCAGCTCCCGGGCCAGGCGCCGGGGGCCGGCCGCCGCCCTCCGGCCCGGCTCGGAGTCCTCCCGGGGCGGATCCGCCGCCATCAGGCCTTATCCAGGGCCCGGAGCAGGCTGGCCATTTCCATGGCCGACAGGGCCGCGTCGAAACCCTTGTTGCCGGCTTTGGTCCCGGCCCTCTCCACGGCCTGTTCTATGGTATCGCAGGTCAGAACCCCGAAAGCCACCGGGAGCCCGGTGGTCAGGGAGACCTGGGCCAGCCCCTTGGCCACCTCGCCGGCCACATACTCGAAATGGGGCGTAGCCCCCCGGATGACGGCCCCCAGGGCCACTATGGCCTCGTAACGGCCTGATTCAGCCAGTTTCCTGGCCACCAGGGGCAGTTCAAAAGCCCCAGGGGTCCGCACTATGACCAGGTGGTCATCCGTGGCCCCGTGGCGCCTTAAGGCGTCCAGCGCGCCCTCCAGGAGGCGCTCGGTGAGAAAACCGTTGAAACGGCTCACCACCAGGGCCGCCTTAAGACCCTGGGCGCTCAGTTGTCCTTCCACAATTTTCATGCCGCTCATTTCACCGGTTGCCATTGGGGGCCTCCCCTGAATTCCTATGGCCGCGTCCGCCCGGGAACCTAAACCGGGCGCGGGTCTAGTTATCGTCTTCCATCTGTTCCAGGTGCAGGGCGTGGCCCATCTTCTGGCACTTGGTCTTCATATAGCGGTAATTTTCCGGCCGGGGTGGCACTTCTATGGGCACCCGTTCCGTGACCGTCAGGCCGTAACCTTCCAGGCCCACGATTTTGGCCGGGTTGTTGGTCATAAGCCTCATTTCGGACACGCCCAGGTCGCGCAGGACCTGGGCGCCCAGGCCGTAGTCGCGCAGGTCGTCGGCAAAACCCAGGGCTTGGTTGGCCTCCACCGTGTCGCAGCCCTGGTCCTGAAGGGCGTAGGCCTTGATTTTATTTATGAGGCCGATGCCCCGGCCCTCCTGGGGGACATAGAGCAGAACGCCCCGGCCGGCCTCCTGGATAAGCCGCAGGGCCTCGTGGAGCTGCTCGCCGCAATCACAGCGCAGGGAGCCCAGGGTGTCGCCGGTGAGACACTGGGAGTGAACCCGGACCAGGACCGCCTCGCCATCCCGGAGATCCCCCAAAGTCAGGGCCACGTATTCCGGGCCGCCCAGGCGGCTGGCATAAACCGCCAGGTTGAACTCCCCCCAGGGGGTGGGCAGCCTGGTCCGGGCGGCCAGGTCCACCAGCCGCTCATTGGCCAGGCGATAGGCTATGATATCGGCCACGGTGATTATCTTCAGGTCGTGCCGGTCCGCGAAGCGCTCCAGGTCGGGCCTCCGGCTCATGGTGCCGTCCTCATTCATGATTTCGCAGATGACCCCGGCCGGCTTCAAGCCGGCCAGGCGGGCCAGGTCCACCGAACCCTCGGTCTGGCCGGCCCGGGCCAGCACCCCCCCGGGCTTGGCCCGCAAGGGGAAGATGTGCCCGGGCACCACCAGGTCGCGGGGACCGGCCCCGTCGCGGACGGCCGCCAGAATGGTGGTGGCCCGGTCCGCGGCCGAGATGCCGGTGGTCACGCCCTCCCGGGCCTCGATGGAAACGGTGAAGGCGGTCTGAAATGGCGACTGGTTGAAAGAGGTCATCTGGGGCAGGCCCAATTCGTCCACCTTTTCCTGGGTCAAGGCCAGGCAGACCAGGCCCCGGGCGTGGGTGACCATGAAGTTGACGGCCTCCGGAGTCACCTTTTCCGCGGCCAGCACCAGGTCGCCCTCGTTTTCCCGGTTTTCATCGTCCACCATTATGACCATGCGCCCGGCGCGAATATCCTCCAGAGCGTCCCTGATGGCGGAAGCAGGCATGGAATCCTCCCCAAAAGCCTTAATATTCTAAAACATTCTAACATGAAACCGCCGGCCGACACAAGAGCCAAGGCGTTTCGAGGCCTCCCAGGGCCGCCCCCGATTGACAGGGGCCGGGATTTAAACTATCATGATTTATTGGAAACGGAGCGCCTTTTGTCAAGCCACGGAGAGGGTAACATGCGCTTGGTGACTCGTTCGGATTTTGACGGCCTGGCCTGCGCGGCCCTGCTTAAGGAGGCCGGGCTGATTGATTCCTATCAATTCGCCCATCCCAAGGACCTGCAGGACGGCCTTGTGGAAATAACCAGCCACGACATCCTGGCCAACGTGCCCTATGTTCCGGGCTGCGGCATGTGGTTCGACCACCACACCAGCGAAGGGGAAAGGCTGGGGGCCATTTCCTACCGGGGCATGTCCCGCATGGCCCCCTCCTGCGCCCGGGTCATATATGACTACCTCGGCGGCTCCTCCCGTTTCCATGACCACTGGAATCCCATGATGGAAGCGGTGGACAAGGTTGACAGCGCCAATCTGACCAGGAGCGAAATAGAGCATCCCAAGGACTGGATCCTCATCGGCTTCATAATGGACCCCCGCACCGGGCTGGGCCGTTTCCGCGACTTCCGCATCTCCAACTATCAACTGATGCAGGACCTGATAGAATGCTGCCGCACCATGTCCGCGGCCGAGATTCTGCGCCTGCCGGACGTCAAGGAACGGGTGAACCTCTATACGGAGCAGAGCGCCCTTTTCAAAAACATGCTCCGCCGCTGCTCCCGCCAGGTGGGCGAAGTCTTGGTCATAGACTTCCGGGGCGAGGAAATCATTTACGCCGGCAACCGCTTCCTGGTCTATACCCTATTCCCCGACTGCACGGTCAGCATACACGTCACCTGGGGCAAAGAGAAGCGTAACGTGGTTCTGGCCATGGGCAACAGCATTCTCAACCGCGCCAGCCGGGCCAATCTGGGCTCCGTGGCCCTCCGCTTCGGCGGCGGCGGGCATGAGGCCGTGGCCACCTGCCAGGTGGAGGCCAACGAAGCGGACAATATCCTGGGAACCATAATCAACTATATTCACGAGGCCAACCAGGCCACGGGCTGACCGTCCGGCCTGGGGCTCCCGCCCGCTCCGGCGGCGGCCGACGCCTTGTGGCAAGGCGTCGGCCGCCGCCCTTTTACGGCTGGTTTCAGAACTTCGCCCGGATTCAGTTTGACGGTTGAATCCATGAAACATATAATGAATTTTCAAGCAGTAAGGAGCGACTATGCGGGTTGACGATTTCAAGAATGCCTGCCGCCTGGCCGCCGAGGAACTGGCGGCCAAAGATTTCAACCGGGTGGCCGAGGACGCCGGCGCCACCCTCCTTTCCGCCCCGGCCGGCTTTCAACTGGCCTTCTTCGGCCGCCAGGCCCTCGTCACCGCCCCGGACATGGCCGTGACTTGGCGCGACCCAAAGCCGGGCGAGGATTTCAGCCTGACCGACGCCGTCTTGGTGCTGCACTACCTGAACGGCGCCTCCGGGAAACGGCCCAGCGGACAGTTGGCGGCCTATCGCCAGATTCCCGGGGGCGAATTCTACACCCAGGCCTTCCACAGCCGGGCCGTCGCCCCCCTGGCCAAGACCTTCGGCCGGACCCCCGGACTCCTGACCAAGGCGATCGCGGCCCTGGGCGGGGAACCGGCCCCCGGACTGGGGGACGAAGCCGGACGCTTCCGCGTGCTGCCCCACCTGGACCTGGCGGTCATGGTCCACTTGGGCGACGAGGAATTTGAAAGCTCCGGGCAGGTGCTCTTCGATCCGATCATCGCCTCCTACCTGTCCAACGAGGACATATCCTGGCTAGGTTCGGCCCTGGTTTACCGCCTCATGGCCGCGGCCAGAAACATCTGACGGGAGAAACGACATGAAAATCGCGGTTTCCGGCAAGGGCGGGGTAGGCAAGACCACTTTTTCCGCCACCCTGGCCCACCTGTTCAAGGAAAACGGCAAAAAGGTCCTGGCCATAGACGCCGACCCCGACGCCAACCTGGCCGCCGCCTTGGGCTACCCCGACCTCCGGGCGGTGACCCCCATCTCGGAAATGAAGGAACTGGTGGCCGAGCGCACCGGCTCCCAGCCGGGAACCTACGGCTCCATGTTCACCATCAACCCCAAGGTGGACGACCTGCCGGACAGCCTGGCCCGGGAGGTTGACGGCATAAGGTTCATGACCCTGGGCGGGGTCAAGAAGGGCGGCGGCGGCTGCATCTGCCCGGAGAGCACCATGCTCAAGAACATCATCATGCACCTGGTGCTGGCCCGGGACGAGGTGGTCATCATGGATATGGAGGCGGGGCTGGAGCATCTGGGCCGGGCCACGGCCTCGGGGGTGGATCACCTCATCGTGGTGGTGGAACCCGGCCAGCGCTCCCTGGAAACGGCCAGGACCGTGAGCCGCCTGGCCGCCGACCTCCATCTCCGGCGGGTTTCGGCCGTGGGGAACAAAATCAGGAGCCGGGACGACGAGGACTTCATCCGGCGGGAACTGGGCGGCCTGGAACTCCTGGGCTTTCTGCCCTTCGCCGATTCCATCATCGAAGCCGACCGCCGCTCCGTAAGCGTTTACAAAAACTCTCCGGAAGCGGCGGCGGCGGTCAGGGAAATCTTCAAGCGGATAGCCGATTGACCTTAAGGATAAATCATGTCCGATGTTCTTCAGGATAATTACGGCCGTTTCAAATCCATTTACTTCGTCCTCATGCCCCTGGGCATCTTTCTCCTGGCCCTGGCGGCCATTCTGGCCGGGCGCCGCCAGCCGCCGCACTTCATCATGCCGCCCCAGGAAGTCGTTCTGGGCGAAGTACGGCCCAGGCATTTCTCCGACTCCTCGGAATTCGCGGCCCAGATGGAAGCCGACCCCAGGGTGGACCTGAAGGCCCGGGTCAGCGGCTTTCTGCGCCGCCAGAATTTCAGCGCCGGCGACCTGGTGAAGAAGGACCAGGTTCTGTTTCAGATCGAGCCCGACCAGTACCAGGCGCTTCTGGACATGGCCCAGGCCGAGGTGCTCTCCGCCCAGGCCCAATACGACCGGGCCAAGCGGGATTTCGACCGCATCCAGGATCTGTACCGTAAGAACACCTCGACCAAGAGTGATTTCGACACCGCCAAGGCCGCTTTCGAGGTGGCTGAAGCCCAGGTCATGAGCGCCCGGGCCCGTCAGGCCCAGGCCCGGTTGAACCTCGACTACGCGACCATCCGGGCGCCCTTCGATGGCCGCATCAGCGATACGCCCTATTCCGAGGGCAGTCTCCTGGGCCCGGAAAGCGGCGTATTGGCCACCGTGGTGGCCACCGATCCCATCCTGGTCGTCTTCGGACTGTCCAGCCGCCTCCTCACCGCCGCCGGGAGCCCGAGCGAAACCGACTATTTCAAAGAATGGCAGGTGAGCCTGAAACTGCCCCAGGGAACTGATTATCCCCAGCCGGGCCGGCTGGTTTACATTTCGCCCACCGTTGACGCCCAGACCGACACCGTCAAGTTCAAGGCCAGCTTCGCCAACCCCGAAGGTCTCTTGCGCCACGGCCAGATCGTAACCGCCATCCTGGAGAGCGTCCGGCCCAGGTACCGGCTGGCCATACCCAAGGCGGCGGTGGTGACCGAGGCCGAGGGCCGGTATGTCCTGGTCCCAAGGAAGGACCCGGAATCGGACGCCTGGTCGGCGGAAAAGAGGCCGGTGGTCCTGGATCAAGCGGAAACCGATCTGGAGTACTTCGTCAAGGATGGCTTGAAGGCCGGCGACCATATCCTGGTCAAGGGCCTCATGAGCGGGGGTTCCGCTCTCCGGCCGGGCGCGCCGATACGCCCGGCCCCGCCGGAATCTCCGGGAGGCGGCCCGGTTCCGGGCCCGGCCGGGGGAGACGGTAAATGATTTCCCGGGTTTTCATCGACCGGCCGCGCCTGGCGATGGTGGTGTCCCTGATCATCACCATCGCCGGCCTCATCGCCCTGGTCAACATTCCGGTGACCCAGTTCCCGAACATCGTGCCCCCCCAGGTCAACATCAGGGCCAGCTACCCCGGGGCCAGCGCCGAAACCCTGGAGAGTTCGGTGGCCCAGCTTATAGAAGAGGCCGTCAACGGCGTGGACCGGATGATGTACATGTCCAGCCAGTCCTCGGGCAACGGCAGCTACACCCTGAACGTGACCTTTGAAATCGGCACCGACCCGGACATGAACATGGTCAACGTGCAGAACCGGCTTAAGAAGGTCGAGCCGATCCTGCCGGCCGACGTCACCCGCATCGGCGTGAACGTGGACAAGAGCTTCTCCGGCATACTCAAGGGGGTCAGCTTCTTCTCCCCGGACGGCAGCCTGGACAAGCTGACCCTCTCCAACTGGGTCACCACCAACGTGATAGACGAAGTGGCCCGCATTCCCGGGGTCGGCAGCATCCAGAACTTCGGCAGCCCGTACAGCATGAGGGTCTGGCTGGACGCCGTCCGCATGGCCAAGCTGGGCCTGACCCAGGCCGACGTCATCCAGGCCTTGAACCAGCAGAACATCCAGGCCGTGGTGGGGGAAGTGGGGGCGCCCCCGACCAACGGCCGGCAGGAACTTCACTTCACCCTCAACGCCCAGGGCCGCCTCATCACCGCCGAGGAGTTCGGCGGCGTCATCCTCCGGGCCGGCCCGGGCGGGGTGTTGCGCCTGGAGGACATAGCCGTGGTGGAACTGGGCTACGAACAATACACCCCCACGGCCTTCTACAACGGCCTCCCGGCCTCGGGCCTCATGGTCAGCCAAACGTCCAGCGCCAACGCCATTGAAGTGGTGGACAGGCTTGACGCCGTCCTGGCCGACCTGAGCCGCCGCTTCCCCCCCGGTCTGGCCTACGACACGATCTTCGACACCACCACCTTCGTCCGGGCCTCCATCAACAAGGTCTATGAAACCATCATCATCGCCTTCATACTGGTGGTGGGGGTGGTTTACCTCTTTCTGGGCAACTGGCGGACCACCCTGATCCCCATGGTCGCCGTGCCGGTCTCCCTGGTGGGCGCCTTCGCCGTCCTCTGGGCCGCCGGTTTTTCGGCCAACACCATTTCCCTCCTGGCCCTGGTCCTGGCCATCGGCATTGTGGTGGACGACGCCATAGTGGTGGTGGAGAACGTGGAGCGGCTCATGGAAGAGGAAAACCTCCCCCCCAGGGAAGCGGCCCTCCAGGCCATGAAGGAAATCACCGGGCCCATCGTGGCCATCACCCTGGTCCTCCTGTCGGTCTTCATCCCGGTGGCCTTCATCCCCGGGGTCTCCGGCAAGCTCTACCAGCAGTTCGCGCTGACCATATCCGTCTCCACCTTCATTTCGGGCATAAACGCCCTGACCCTGTCGCCGGCCCTCTGCTCCATACTGCTAAAGCCGGGGCATGGCCGCCAGCCTAATTTCGCGGTCCGCAATTTTCAAAGATTCATGGGCGGCTTCCGCCGCCGCTACGTGGGGCTGGTGACCGCCCTGTTGCGGCGCTCGGCCTTCGGGCTGGTCCTGGTGGCCGTCTTCCTCTTCTCCTCCGGCCTGGTCCTCAACCGGATGCCCACCGGCTTCGTGCCCGACGAGGACATGGGGGCCGTCCTGGTGCAACTGGGCACTCCCGAGGGCACCTCCTTCGACAAGACCCAGGAGGTGGTCTTAAGGGCCGTCAAGATACTTAAGGAGATACCAGGGGTCCGCAACGTCATGGCGGTGCTGGGACTGAACCTCATCAACAATTCGGTGCAGAACAACGCCGCTTTCATGTTCATACTCCTGGACGGCTACGAATTGCGGACCGACCGCTCCAGGTCCCAGGCGGCCGTCCTGATGGAGGCCAACCGGCGCCTGGCCGCCATCACCGAGGGCACGGCCCGCTGCTTCCCCTTTCCGCCCATCATCGGCTTGGGCTCGGTGGGCGGCTTTGAATACCAGCTCCTTGATTTCGAGGGCCGCCCTCTCCGCGAATTCGAGGCCCTGGGCCAGGGCCTGATGGGCCGGGCCATGGGCGACCCCCGCCTGCTCTACGCCATGACCTTTTTCAACACCAACACCCCGGTCATAGAAATCACCCTGGATAGGGACAAGACCGAGGCCCTAGGGGTGGCCGCCTCCGACGTTTTCGCCGCCATGCAGTCCTTCCTGGCCGGCTATTACGTAAACGACTTCAACCTGGGCGGACGGACCTTCAAGGTCAACCTGCTGGCCGGGGCCGGCCAGCGCCGCAACCTTGAGGACGTCTATAACCTCCACGTCCGCTCCAGGTCCGGGGACATGGTGCCCTTAAGGTCCCTGGTCGAGGGCCGGCTCACCACCGCGCCCCACAACATCACCCGCTACAACAACAGCCGGACCATCAAGATCCAGGGTTCGGCCAAGCCCGGCCTGGGCACGGGCCAGGCCATCGCGGCCATGGAGGAGGTTTCCGCAAGCCTCCCCACCGGTTACGGCTTCAAGTGGACCGGCGGCACCCTGCAGGAAAAGGAGGCCACGGGCCGGACCGCCTATGTCTTCTGCCTGTCCCTTCTCTTCGCCTATCTCTTCCTGGTGGCCCTCTACGAGAGCTGGACCATACCCATCGGGGTGATCTTCTCCATCTCCGCCGCCCTCTACGGCGCCCTCTTGGCGGTGATGATCAGCGGCCAGGCCCTGGACATCTACGTCCAGATCGGCCTGGTCACCCTCATCGCCCTGGCCGCCAAGAACGCCATTCGCATAGTGGAGTTCGCCAAGGCGGCCCGGGAGAGGGGCCGCGGCATCCGGGAGTCCGCGGTCGAGGGCGCCAATTTGCGGTTCCGGGCGGTCATGATGACCTCCATCTCCTTTCTGGCCGGCCTTTTCCCCCTCATAATCTCCACCGGGCCCGGGGCCATGAGCCGCCAAAACGTCTCGATGGCCGTCTTCGGCGGCATGTTCAGCGCCTCCCTCCTGGGCATCGTCGTCATTCCCCTGGTTTACGCCATGTTCCAGAAAATGAGGGAAAGGTTCCACAAATTGAGAGGACGCAGTCTTTATGCCCAGCCTTCAGGGAGCGCTGATTAATGGTCTTTTTCCGGGGCCGCAGGCCCCGGACCCCAGAGCCGGCAGACGATAGGTCAGCGCGGAAACCGGCGCCCGAAGCCGGAAGGCCGCTGTAATTAAAATGGAGAGTTCCTATAATGAAATTTTTCCTCGACACGGCCAACCTGGACGAGATAAGAGAGGCCGCCGGCTACGGCCTTTTGGACGGAGTCACCACCAACCCCAGCCTCATGGCCAAGGAAGGCCT
>JAITUX010000243.1 GCA_031286085.1 Candidatus Adiutrix sp.
CGCCTGCCCTGGCCCCTGGCCGCCCCGGCCCATCTGCTCCTGCTCCTGACCAGCCCGACGCGACAGATCCTGCGCCTCTGCGGCTTTCTCTTTTTCAGGGCCGCTCAAGCCTGGACTCACCACCAGCCGCTGGAAAAACTGGCCCGCTACAAAAGGCGGCTGGCCTGGGACCTGTGGCGGCGGGCCCTAACCCTGGATCCGCCGACGGAGGAAGAGGATTCCGCCGCCCAAATCCGCCGCCTGACCCGGCTGCGGGCCCGCTTGGCCCACATTCACCAGAATCCGGGCTACGGCGCCCTGTTCGGCGAGCCCTGGCCCGAGTCCGAAACCGAACCCGGCGGGCCGGAAAAAATATGGCTGGCCCCGCGCTACCGGGGCGCCTTTGCCAATCTGCCCGTCACCCTCTACGCCAAGTCCCCGGCCTGGCTATATGCCACCGGCCGGCCGGAAAAGGACCTGGAAATCTTCTACCCCCCGGAACTGGCCCTGGAGGCGGAAGACGCGGCCCTCCTGGCCGGGGAAGGGGAGTTTTTGGCCAGCCTCCTGGCGGAACAGGCGGAAGGCGGCTTGATCCGGCTGAACGGCCGGCTCCAGCCCGCCTGGGATTTGGCCGCCGAGCTGAGTTCCGCGGAGGAGCAATATAACGGACACCTGAAAAGGATTTTCGCCCACCACGCCCGCACCCGGGCCGCCCACTTGGCCGCGGCCAAAGCCCTGGGCCGCGGCTGGCCGGAAATCCTGCGCGAATGGGGCGCCAGCCTGTGGCTGGCCGAACACGGCCGCTGGGCCCTGACCAGGGCCAGGGAGGAACTGGAGGCGACTCCCGGCGCCGCCCCCTTTGGACCAGCCGAGTTTTTCCCCTTTTACGATTCAACACGGGCGGCCGTTACTCCCAATTTATTTCCCCGGGAGGCCGCTGAAAAATTTCACGCCGTCTGGGCCGATCTAAGGGATCGCCTGGCCGACCTGGACCTGCCCACGCCGGCGGATTTGGAACCGCCCACGAAGCTGAACTGGCCCGGGTGGCAAGCGGCCTGGCCGACGGCCTGGGCCAGGCTCGACCAGGCCCTGGCCCAACTGCGGGACCGGGCCCTGACCGGGCTTCTGACCGCTGAAGACCAGGTGGCCCAAGGTCGGGAAGCCGAGCCGGCCCCGGCCATCCCCTTGACGCCGATAACGGCCGACTTCCCGGCCCCGCCGGACCGGCCCCAGCCGCCGCGGGTCTATTTCCCGGCCTCCCGCTTGAAGGTGGGGCCGGCCCGCTCCGCCCTGGCCGCCCTGGTCCTGGCCCTCCTGGTCTGGCAGGGCTGGCACCGGACCTTTAGCCAGGTGATCATCTACAACGGCCTTCCGGCCGCCGTGAACGTGATCGCCGACGACCGGGCCGTGACCGTGGCGCCCTTCGGCCACCGGACCATCCGGCTCCGGCCCGGGGCCGAATATGAGTTCACCGCCGCCCTCGGCGGCCAGACCTTGGAAACCTTCCGGCAGCGCCTGGCTTCCTGGCCGTCCAGGGAAATATACAACGTGGCCCGGGCCGCCCCCCTAATGGAATGGTGGTTCCCCCGGGCCGAACAACCCGGCGGAAGCCTTGAGCTCTTTCTGGGCCGGCCGCGCTGGCTGGTCACCCTGGCCGCCGTGATCTTCAAAGAACCGGCCGGAGACCGGCTGGTTCTGGTCCTGTCCGGCTACGGCGACGCCTCGCCGGCGGAAATGCTGGCGCCCTTCGCCGACCCGGCCGAGCGGCTTGAATTGGCCCGGCTCCATGCCCGCCACACACCGGCCACCGATCCCCGCTTCCAGGATTGGCTGGCCTTCCTGCCGGAAGAGGAACGCGCGGACCTGCTCCGGGAACGCCTCTCCCTGGACCAGGCCGGAACGCTCCGGACGCCGGCCGAGCCGGACCTTCCGGAACCGCTGGCCGACGGGCTGGATTGAATTGCCTAAGGTATTGTGCTAACATGGCGGACCTGCAAATCCGGGCTTACCGGTAACCCCCTGGCCGACAGAGGTTTTATGCTCACTACCCATGGCAAGTCATTCCAGGAAGTGGTGCTGGCGCTTTCCCACTTCTGGGCCGAGCGCGGCTGCCTGCTCGCGCAGCCCTACGACATGGAAGTGGGCGCCGGCACCTTCCACCCGGCCACCACCCTGCGCTGCCTCGGCCCCGAACCATGGCGGACGGCCTATGTCCAGCCCTCCCGCCGGCCCACCGACGGGCGCTACGGGGAAAACCCCAACCGGCTCCAGCACTATTACCAGTTCCAGGTCATCCTCAAGCCTTCACCCCTGGAGGCCCAGGAACTGTATATCGACAGCCTGAAAGCCCTGGGCATCGACCCCCTGAACCATGACATCCGCTTCGTGGAGGACGATTGGGAATCCCCCACCCTGGGGGCCTGGGGCATCGGCTGGGAAGTCTGGCTCGACGGCATGGAGGTGACCCAGTTCACCTACTTTCAACAGGTCGGCGGCTTTGACCTGGCCCCGATTTCCGTTGAATACACCTACGGCCTGGAACGCCTGGCCATGTATCTTCAAGGCGTGGACAACGTCTATGACCTGGACTGGAACGGCCATCTCCGCTACGGCGACGTGCATCACCAGGGCGAAGTGGAGTATTCCAAGCACAACTTCGAGCACGCCGACGTGCCCATGCTCTTCAGCCTTTTCGACACCTACGAGGGCGAATCGCGGCGGCTGGCCGAGCTTGGCCTGGCCTTGCCGGCCTACGACTACTGCCTGAAATGTTCGCACACCTTCAACCTCCTGGAAGCCCGGAGCGCCATTTCCGTGGCCGAGCGCACCCGTTTCATCGGGCGGGTTCGAGGCCTGGCCCGGGAGGTGGCCAGGCTTTACGTGGAGCAGAGACAGGCCTTGGGGCATCCACTACTGGGCCGCTGGGAGAACGGGCTGTGAGCGCGGGCCAGGACTTCATTTTTGAATTGGGCGTGGAAGAGATCCCGGCCGGCTATTTCGCCCCGGCCATCAGGTTTCTGGAAGAACGGCTGACCAAGGCCCTGGCCGAGGCCCACCTGCCCTTCGGACGCCTCAAGCTCTGGGGCGCGCCCCGCCGGCTGGCCTTCGGCCTCTGGGACCTGGCCGCCCGGCAGCCGGACCTTGAAGAGGAGATCGTGGGTCCGCCCCTGTCCGCGGCTTACGACTCCAACGGCAACCCCACCCGGGCGGCCACCGGCTTCGCCGGCGGCCAAGGCGTGTCGGTGAGCGACCTGAAAACCGTGACCACCCCCAAGGGCAAATACCTGGCGGTTAAAAAGACCGTCAAGGGCCGGGCCGCGGAGGCGATTCTGGCCGAAATCCTGCCCGACCTCCTGGCCGCCCTGCCCTTCCCAAAGAACATGCGCTGGGGCACGGGCGAACACACCTTTGTCCGGCCGGTGCACTGGATCCTGGCCGTGCTTGACGGGAAAGTGCTGCCCTTAAGCTTCCGGGGGGCCAAGGCCGACCAGGTCAGCTTCGGGCACCGCTTCCTTCACCCCGACGTGGTGATCATCACCTCGCCCGGCGAATATGAAATACGGCTGGCCGAAGCCCATGTCCAGGTTGATTTCGGCAAGCGGCGCGAACTGGTGCGCCAGGAAATCGAGCTGGTGACCCGGGAACACAGCGTGGATCTCCGGCTGGTGGAAGACGAGGAACTGGTGGAGGAAGTGGCCAACCTCCTGGAAGAGCCGGTGGCCGTCCTGGGCCACTTCGACTTCCATTTCCTGGACCTGCCCCTGGCGGTGGCCATCACGGCCATGAAGGATCACCAGCGCTATTTCGCCCTCACCAATTCCAAGGGCCGCCTGGCCCCCTATTTCATAGCCGTCAACAACACCCGGGCCAGGGACATGGACGTGGTCCGCAAGGGACACGAGCGGGTTCTGCGGGCCCGCCTGGACGACGCCCGCTTCTATTACAACGAAGACCGCAAGACGCGCCTCGACGAGCGCATAGAAGCCTTGAAGGGCGTGGTCTTCCACAACCTCATGGGCACCAGTTGGGAAAAGGTGGAACGCTTCAAAGCCCTGGCCCTTCAATTGGCCGACCGGGCCGGGCCCTGCCTCAAACCCAAGCTGGAAAGGGCCGCGGACCTCTGCAAGTGCGACCTGGTCACCGGCGTGGTCCAGGAATTCCCCACTCTCCAGGGCCTCATGGGGCGGGAATACGCCCTGAAGGACGGCGAGGACCAGGAGGTGGCCGAGGCCGTTTTCGAGCACTACCTGCCCAACCGGGCCGGCGGAGCCCTGCCGGTCTCCGCCCTGGGGGCCATCCTGAGCGTGGCCGACAAGCTCGACACCATCTGCGGCTGTTTCGCCGTGGGCCTCATACCCACCGGGGCGGCCGACCCCTTCGCCCTCCGGCGCAACGCCTTGGGCATCATCAACATTTTTCTGGACCGGGGCTGGACCGGCCTGGAAACCCTGGTTGACAAATCCCTGGAGAACCTGGCCCCCTGGGCCAAGCGCCCGGCCCGGGAAACCAAGGCGGCCGTCATCGAATTCTTCCGGGTCCGCTTGAAAAGCCTGTTGACCGGCCGGGGCCTTTCGGCCGACACGGCCGAAGCCGTCCTGGGCCTCTTCGGCCATGAACCCCTGGCCACCCTTCTGCGGGCCCAGGCCCTGGAAAGCCTTAAGACCCGGGAGGGCTTCAAGGACCTGACCCAGGTCTTCAAGCGGGTGGTCAACATCATCAAAAAATTCGGCTCCCACGAAAAATTCACCGCTTGGAACAGGTTGACCCTGGAGGCCGAAACAACCCTTTTGAGCCGGGTGGAAAACCTGGAGCACAAATCGGCCGGCCTCATCGCCGATGGCGATTTTGACGGGCTTATCAACGATATCGCCGACCTGCGCGGCCCGGTGGACCATTTTTTCGAACAGGTGCTGGTGGACGACCCCGATCCCCTGGTCAAGGAGGCCCGCATAGCCCTTTTGTCCAGGTTGGGGCGGATCTTCGAACTGGTCGCCGACTTTTCCCGCCTCAACCCGGTCTAAAGGCTAAGACCTGCGGGCGTTTTCAGGCCTTAACACTTGCCAAGGGGCCTAAACTGTGGTAGAACGGAAAAAATTAACTTTATCATCAGGGCAAACGGCCAGTCCACTTCCGTGGGCGGCTGAAAATTTACAAGCAAGGAGAAAGGACATTTCATAATGACCAAGTTGGAGTTGATCGCTCAAGTGGCCAAGGAAACAGGCATCTCCCAGGTTGATTCCAAAAAGGCCCTGGAGAGCATTCTGGCGCACATCACCAAAACCCTGAAAAAAGACGGCCGCATGGCCTTTTTTGGTTTAGGCGTCTTTGAAGTGGTCAAACGCAAGAAGCGCCAGGGCCGCAACCCCAGAACCAACGAACCTGTCGTCATCAAAGCCCACAAGGCCGTCAAGTTCAAGTCGGCCAAAGCCCTTAAGGACGCCATCAACTGAACGGCACGGCCGGGGAAGCCCGGATTGACGGGGCTTAACCGGCCGGACGCGAAAAGCTGTTTTAATCAGCGTTTCCCAAGCTTAATGCGCTTCCAAGCCGGGCCGCCGACATAATCGGCTTGGCGCCAAGCCGGGTTGACCGCCCGGGGGTGGACCCGGTTGGTCAAGAAAAGCCAAAGGAAATCACGCTCCGGCGCCCACCACAGGGCTGAGCCGGTATAGCCCAGGTGTCCGACCGCGGTTTCGGGCCAGTCGGAGCCGGCCAAGGCCGAGACCAACCCCCGGCGGTTGAAGCCCAAGGGCCGGCCCGGACCGGTTATATCGGGGACGGGGTTAAGGAACTCGGCCAGGGCCGGGCGCTCGAAAACCAAGCCCCGCCCCTGGCGCCAGGCCAGGACCCAATCAGCGGCTATGGCCCAGGCCCCGGCGGCCGGAGCGAAGAGCCCGGCATGGCCGGCCACCCCCCCCAGCCAAGCCGCGTTGTCATCGTGGACCAGGCCCAGGGGGGTCGGCCCCTTAATATCCGCCTCGGGATGACCCACCGGGCCGCCGTAACGAAAACCATCCTCCGTGGGCGCCGGAACCGCCCCCGGGCCGGGCCGGAAACCTGTTCTGGCCAAACCCAGGGGCGCGGAGATTTCCCGCTCGAAAAGAACATCCAGGGCGGCCCCGCCCAGTTCCTCCAAAAGAAAACCCATGAGCAAAAAATTGAGGTCGCTGTAAACCGTGATCTCCCCCGGCTTGGCCGATGGGTTCTCAGTCCGCAAGGCCTCCAAGGCCAAGGCGCGGCGGTCCGCCCCGCGCCCCCCCAAGCGGTAGAAGGGCCGCCAGGGCCGTAAGCCGGACTGGTGGGCCAGGAGGTGACGGGGGGTCAGACGCCGCCAATGGGCGCCTTGGCCGCCCGGCGCCAGACTTGGGCCTAAAGGCCCGTCGGCCAGGGGCTGATCCAAATCCAGCCGCCCCCGGCTGAAAAAAATCATGGCCAAGGCCGTGGTGGCCAGAAGCTTGGTCAGGGAGGCCAGGTCATAAACCAGTTCCGCGGTGACCGGTTCCCGGTTCCGGGTCAGGCCTCGCCGGCCGACAGCCACTGTCCGGACCCACACCCCAGGCCGTCCCCAGCGGGCCACCGCCCCGGGGAAGGCTCCGGCGGACACGCCCCGGGCCAAAAGCGCCCGCACCGCCGAAGCCGCCGGAACCGGCCGGACGCCCACCAGGCCAGAGGCCTTCAATTCATCCGCCGCCGCGGTTCACAAGTCACTATCCAGTGACACCGCGGGATCCGGTTCCACAAAATCCACCTCCGGCTCCAAGGACAAGGTCTCCACCGCCACCGGCCGCCGGGCCGCCGCCAAGGCCAGTTGAGCTGTAAGCCGCTTCCGCAAAACGGGCACGACGCCGGCGAAGGCCGCGGCGTCGGCGCCCGACAGCCGGCGGCCGACCTGCCTGGCCAGTTCAGGTATGGGGTTCACGAAAACGCCGTTCTTTCGCAGGCGAAAATCCAGGTGGGGCCCGGTGGCCGAGCCGCTGGCCCCCACCCGGCCGATGAGGTCGCCCTGCCGCACCACCGAGCCCTCTTTCAGCCCGGGGGCGAAACTGGAGAGATG
>JAITUX010000091.1 GCA_031286085.1 Candidatus Adiutrix sp.
CGAGGCGGCGAAGAGGTAAAGGATTATCAGAAACAGGGAAATTTCCGGCCAGAGGAGCTGGATATCGAAGTTCAAGGGGGTCAGGTTTTCCGGCATGGCCTTGGCTCCTGTTTCAGTTCTCTATTGTTTCGGTCCGCGAAATAACCGGAATTCAGTCGCCGAGACCGGATTCGGCGTCCGAGGACTGAAATGTTTCAACGGCGGCGCGAGGCGGATTCTCCGGCGAAACGGCCAATTCCGTCGCCGAGGACTGAAAGGTTTCAACGGTGGCGGCGATGGTGGGCTCGATGGTTGACAGGACCCCCCCGGGCGCCAGCCCCAGGTAGATGACGAAGAAGGCCGGGAGGAGCAGATAGGCCCATTCCCGGAGGTTCAAATCCGGCCAGCCCCGGCCCTTGGCCGAACTGGGCTGGCCCCAGGCCATCTTAAGGGTGACCTTTAAGGCGTAGGCCGCGGCCAGCATGGCCCCGGGCGCGGTCAAAAGGCCCAGGAGGGGGACGTTGACACCGCGGATTTCCGTGGTCTGGCCGAAGGCGGCCGCGATGACCAGGAATTCCCCCACAAAGCCGTTGGTGCCGGGGAAACCGAAGGAGGCCAGGCTCATGAGGCCCCAGAAGAACATGAAGGCCGGCAGCCAGCGGCCCAGGCCCAGGTTGCGGCTTATATCCCGGCTGTGGCTGCGCTCATAGAGGGCCCCGATGAGCATGAAGAGGGCCCCGGTGATGACCCCGTGGTTGAGCATCTGCATGATGGCCCCGCTCAGGCCCCGCACGCTGAAGAGAAAAATGCCCAGGGTCACGAAGCCCATGTGGGCCACCGAGGAATAGGCCACCAGCTTCTTTATGTCCGTCTGGCCCAGGGCGATGGCCCCGCCGTAAATGATGGCCGCCAGGGACAGGACGATCATGAACGGGGCGAAATAAAGGCTGGCCGCCGGGGTCAGGGGCAGGGAGAAGCGGAGGAAGCCGTAGGCCCCCATTTTCAGGAGAACGGCCGCCAGGATGACGCTGCCGGCCGAAGGCGCCTGGACGTGGGCGGCCGGCAGCCAGGTGTGGAAGGGGAACATGGGCACTTTTATGGCGAAGGCTATGCCCATGGCCAAAAAGACCCAGAATTGGAAGGGGAAGGGGAAGTTTTCCGCCATGAGCCCGGGGATGGAGAAGGTCCCCCCCTCTATGCGCAGGGCGGCCACGGCCGCCAAAAGCAGGGTGCTGCCGGCCAGGGTGTAGAGGAAGAACTTCAGGGAGGCGTAGCGCCGGTCGTCCCCGCCCCAGACGGCTATGAGCAGGTACATGGGGATGAGCAGGGCTTCCCAGAAGATATAGAAGAGGGCCAAATCCAGGGCGGAAAAGACGCCCACGCAGGCCGTGGTCATCAAAAGCAGGCAGACGTGGAACTCCTTGATACGCCGGCCGATGTAGGTCCAGGAGCACAGGACGCAGACCGGCAGGGTCAGGATGGACAGCCAGATCATCATGATGCTGATGCCGTCCACGCCCAGGAAGTATTGCAGGCCCCAGTCGTCCACCCAGGGGAGTAGTTCCACGAACTGGAAGCCGTCCGTCTTCTGAAAGGCCGTGAGGGGCCAGGCCAGGGCCACCTCGACCAGGGCGGCCGCCAGGGTGAAGCGGCGGACCGCGGTTTCGCCCTTGACGAAAGCCAGGCCGAAGGCCGCCGCCGTCGGCCAGAAGGTCAGGACGGTCAGAACCGGGTAGGCGGAAATTTCAAAAGGCATGGCCGTATATCCTTAAATGGGGTGTCAGCCGAACCAGGCCAGGGCCAGGATGAGGGCCAGGAAGGTCATCATCATGGCCAGATATTGCTGCAGGCTCCCGCTCTGGAGCCGGGCCCCCAGGCGGCCCAGGCCGCGCACGCCGCGGGCCGCGTTGTCCACCAGCCCGTCGATTATCCAGCGGTCGAAAAAGACGGTGAAACCGGCGAAGAACTTGAGGAACCGGAGGCCCGCCGTCTGATAGACGTTGTTCCAGAAGCCGTCCAGGCCGGCGCAGGGCCGGAAGACGAGTTTGGCGCAGGCCCGGCCCACGAGGCGGTAGAACCAGTCGAAGTCCAGGTTCAAGGCCTTGTGGGGGGTTATGACGTTCTTCATCAGGATGAAGGCCAGGCCGGAGAAGCCCAGGAGCATAAGGGCCTGGAACACGTTCCACGGGGCCCAGGGCTCATAGAGATTATGGTTGGCCTCGTTCAGGGCGAAGGGCAGGTAGCGATACAGGATTTCCGGGCGCAGGCCCTGGGCCACGCAGAGGACGGCCAGGATGGCCATGCCGACATACATGTTGGCCGGCAAGGGCTTGAGCGCCCGCTTCGCGTCCAGGGGCCGGCCGCCCCAGAAGGCGAAATAGGGCAGTTTCAAGCCCACGGAGATGAAGGTGCCCACGGCCGCCACTTCCAGGCCCAGGGCGACCAGGGTCCGGTGGGCTTCGGCCGCGCCGGCGATGGTCATGGTCTTGGAGATGAAGCCGTTGAAGACCGGCATCCCGGAGATGGACAGGGCCGCGACCATGTAGAGGATCATCACCCAGGGCAGGCGGCCGGCCAGGCCGCCCAGTTCGTCCAGCTTGGCCGTGCCCGAGCTGTAGAGCACGGCCCCGGCGCTCATGAACAAAAGCCCCTTGTAGAGGATATGGGCGTAGGCGTGGGCGGCCGCGCCGTTCATGGTCATGTAGGTGCCCACCCCGATGCCGGCCACCATGTAGCCCACCTGGGAGACGATGTGGTAGGAGAGGATGCGGCGGGCGTTGTTCTCCATCGAGGCGTAGAGAACCCCGTAAACGGCCATGATGGTGCCGGCCGCGGCCAGGATCTCCCAGCCGGCGAAACCGCGCATCAGCACGTAAACCGCCGTCTTGGTGGTGTAGGCGCACATGAAGACCGAGCCCGTGACCGTGCCCCGGGGGTAGGCGTCGGGCAGCCAGGCGTGGAGCGGCACCACGGCCGCGTTGACGCAGAAGCCGGCCAGGATGAGCCAGTCATAGATTTGGGCCGTGCCCTGGGTCAGGCCCGGCAGGGCCGTGAAGGCGAAGGTGCCCAGGGCCTTGTGGCGCAGGACGAGCCCGGCCAGAAGGAAGAGGCCCCCGAAAATATGGTAGAGGAAGTAGCGGAAGGCGGCCAGGACCGATTCCCGGGTGCGGTTCATGAAGACCAGGAAGGAGGAGCCCACGGCCATCATTTCCCAGCAGACGAAAAGGGTCAGGTAGTCGCCGGCCAGGACCGCGCCCAGGCCGCCGGCCACGTAGAGCAGGGCCGCCGCGTGCTGGGCCGGGTCGTCCACGTGGAGGGAGAAGACGAGGCCGGCCAGGCTCATTATGGAAAAGACCTGGACAAAGAGGCCGCTTAGGGCGTCCAGCCGGCCCAGGGTCAGGGTCTGGCCCAGCCAGGTCACGGCCAGGTGTTCGCCGTGGGGGTTGGTGAAGGCCGCGTAAACGGCCAGAAGCGGCGGCAGGAGAAGGATCACCCCCCGCCAGGCCCGGCCCCGGAACAGGGGCAGGAGCAAGGCCGCGGCCAGGAAGGCGAAACTCGGATGGATGAAGGTCTCAGAGGTCGCCATAGTAATCCTCCGGCCGCTTCAGGAAACAGGGCTGGATTATCCTCTTCACCAGGAAGACCATGAACACCCCGGCCGCCAGGCCGAAGAGCGGCCAGAAGAGGGGCAGGGCGTCCAGGCCGAAATGGGGCTCGTGGGGCCGGAGGACGAAATTGGCCCCGGCCAGGACGGCCAGTAAGAGCCTTAAGGCCTTCTTCCAGGCCGAGGCCCTGAGGGGGGCGCGGTTTTCCTCCAGCCAGCGGCCCAAGGGGGAGAGGGCCGAGAGGTCGGCTTCGGACGGGGGCGACCAGGCTGGTTCGGGCGTATGCTTTTCGCTCATGCGCGGCCTCGTTGGCGGAAAGTTTCAGTCATCTCAGGAGAAACAGTATGAAATTCTGGAAGACCAGGGGGTAGAGCCCCAGGCCCAGGGAGACCAGGCTGGTCAGGACCAGGGGGACGACCATGGTCGCGGGGGCTTCGTGGTAATGGCTAAGGTCGGTCCCCTCCTCGGGCTTCAGGAAGAAGGCCCGGTAGAAGATGGGGGCGAAGTAGCCGGCGTTGAGGATGGTGGAGGCCAGGAGGGCGGCCAGGATGATGAACTGGCCCCCGGCCAGGGCCCCGCCCAGGAGATACCACTTGGAGACGAAGCCGGCCACCGGCGGCACGCCGATCATGGTCAGGGAGGCCAGGCCGAAGGCCCCGAAGGTCCAGGGCATACGGCGGCCCAGGCCGTTCATCTTGCTGATGGACTTGAGGTGGGTGGCCACGTAGATGGCCCCGGCCCCGAAGAAGAGGGTTATCTTGCCGAAGGCGTGGTGGCCGATGTGGAGGAGGCCCCCCTGGGCGGCCAGGGTGTTGGGGCTGAAGACCTCGCCGGCCGCGACCCCCACCAGGGCCACGCCCAGGATGACGTAGGAGAGCTGGCTGACCGTGGAATAGGCCAGCCGGGCCTTGATGTCGTCCTTGGTCAGGGCGATGCAGGAGGCGGCCACGATGGTCAGGGCGGCCAGGTAGGCCGTGGGCAGGCTCAGGCCGAAATCGTGCATGGTCTGGGCCCCGAAGAGGGAAAGGATTATGCGGCTCAC
This sequence comes from Candidatus Adiutrix sp., assembly GCA_031286085.1. Taxonomy (GTDB): domain Bacteria; phylum Desulfobacterota; class Desulfarculia; order Adiutricales; family Adiutricaceae; genus Adiutrix. The sequence goes on from JAITUX010000091.1 coordinate 4,627, forward strand.
CGAGAAGACCCCGGCCTTGACCACGGCCACGGCGTGGAGCAAAGCCGAGACCGGGGTGGGGGCCACCATGGCCGAGGGCAGCCAGTTGTGGAAGGGCATGAGGGCGGCCTTGGCCAGGCCGGCGATATACAGCCCGTAAGTAAGCTGGATGAGCCAGGGGTTTTGGGCGGCCAGGGCGGTCTTGTAGGAGCCGTCCGGGGTCAGGAAGAAGCCCCGGCTGATCTCCCCCAGGGAAAAATCCAGCCCGCCGGCCAGGATATAGGTCAGGGCCATGGCCGGCAAAAGGAAGAGCTTGGAGGTGCCCATGAGATAGACCAGGTATTTTTTGGCCCCGGCGAAGCCTTCCTCGTCCTCGTGATGGGCCACCAGGGGGTAGGTGAAGACCGAGATCACCTCGTAGAAGAGATAGAGGGTGAAGACGTTGGCGCTCATGGCCACGCCCACGGCGCCGAAGATGGCCACGCCGAAGCAGAAGTAGTAGCGGGTCTGGGCGTGCTCGTTAAGGCTCCGCATGTAGCCTATGTTGTAGCTGGTGGCGAAGAACCACAGGAGGGTGGCGATGAGGGCGAAGATGATCCCCAGGCCGTCCAGGCATATGCTTACGGTTATGCCCGGCAGGATGCGGAAGAGATCAACTTTCCAGATGAGCCCGGCCAGGACTTCCGGGATGAAGCGGGCCACGGACAGGAAGGCCAGGGCCGCGGCGACGAAGGAGACGCCCTCGCGCGCGTTCTGGGAACGCCGCCCGGCCAGGAGAATGGCGAAGGGGGCCAGGAAGGTGACGAGGAGCGGCCAGACGAGTTGGAAGTTCGGGCCGGTCATAGGGCGGCATCCTTGATGGCCGTCAGGGCCGAGGTTTCCACGCTGCCGAAGCGGCGGTGGACCACCACCATCATGGCCAGGACCAGGGCGGCCTCGGCCGCGGCCAGGCCCATGATGAAGACGGCGGCCAGCTGGCCCGCGGCCGGGGGGAACGGCGTCAACTGGGCGGCGGCCACCACCGACAGGCCGGCCCCGTTTAAGAGCAACTCCACGGCAATGAGCATGCCCACCAGGGTCCGGCGGACGACCAGGCCCAGGAAGCCCAAGGCCATGAGCAGAAGGGCCGCCAACATGAAGAGGGGCAGGGTGCTTGACATGTCAGTTTCTGAACCTCCGGTCCCAGGCCAGGAGCACCCCGCCGGCCATGGCCACCAGCAGGATGACGGATATAAGCTCGAAGGGCAAAAGGTAATAGCTCAAGAGCCCTTGCCCCAGTTCGGCCAGGGGCGTTTCCCGGGGCGCGAGGCCGTCGCCCAGTTCCCCGGCCCGGGCGGCGATGAGGGGGGCGAAGAGGGCCAGGGGAGCCAGGGCGGCCAATATGGCGCCGAAAGCCTGGCCGAGGCCGGGCGAGGCCGCCTCTTCGCCGGTCTGGGTGTTCTTGACCAGCATGATGGCGAAGAAGACCAGGACGCAGATGGCCCCCACGTAGATGAGGAGCTGCATGAAGGCCATGAAGGGCGCGGCCAGGAGGAGATAGAGGCCGGCCACGCCCAGGAAGGTCAGCACCAGGCCGACGAGAGCCCGCACCAGCTGGCGGGAGAGGACGGCGGCGAGGCCGCCGCCCGCGATGAGGAGGACGTAAAAGGCGAAGGCGGCGTAGGCCATCATTTCCTGGGCCGGGCCCGGCAGGCTCAATTCGGCCAGGGGCTTCCAGAAACGCTCGACCAGGTCGTACAGGCTGGAGATACTGGAGGATAGGCCGGTCATGCCGCCACCCGCCCTTTCCCGCCGCCGGCCAGCCGGGCCAGAAGATCCCGCACCAGATCCTCCCGCTTCTCGACCACCCAGTAGAGGTCGCGGGAGAAGCGCAGGGCCCCGGCGGGGCAGACTTCCACGCAGGTGCCGCAAAGGCTGCACAGGGAAAAATCGCTGAGCCATTGCCTGGGCGCCTTGTCCGCGCCCTTGACCACGGTCAGAGAGGCGCTGGGGCAGGCCTTGACGCAGATCTGGCAGGAGACGCAGCGGCTCAAGGCCGGGTTGTCCTCGGCCGGCACCAGTTCCACCGGCCCGCGGAAAGTGACCAGGTCCTCGTCCCGGATGGTCTGGCGGGGGTAGTGGGTGGTGAGCTGGGGATAGCCGAAACTCTTCAGCCCGAGCCAGTAAGGGAAGGGCCCCAGGCCGTAGCGGCCGGTGACCCACAGGCCCACCAGGAGGGACCATAAGCCTTTGAGGTTGTCAACGACAGCTTTGAGCATAGCCAGACCCTTCTAAAAACACTTCATGACCAGGGCCGTGAGCCAGAGATTCAAAAGGCCCAAGGGCAAAAGCCATTTCCAGTTGATGTTCAATAGCTGGTCGAAGCGCACCCGGGGGTAGGTCCAGCGGACCCAGATCATCAGGGTCATCAGGAGGCCCGCTTTTATGAAGGTCCACCAGATGCCCGGCCAAAGCGGGCCGCCGGAGCCGCCCAGAAAGAAGACGGCCGCCAGGAAGGAGACCAGGAGCATGGAGGTGTATTCGGCCATGAAATAGAGGGCGAAGCCCATGCCGGAATATTCGGTGTGATAGCCGCCGGTGAGTTCGGATTCGCCCTCGGGCAGGTCGAAGGGGGCCCGGTTGGTCTCCCCGAACATGCAGATGAGGAAGATGAGGAAGGCCAGGGGCTGGCGGACCAGGTGCCACTGCCAGGGCCAGTTCCCCTGGGCTTCGGTGATGAGGGTGAGGTTTAAGGTGCCGCACTGGAAGGCCACGGCCAGGACGGCCAGGATAAGGGGTATCTCGTAGGCCACGGCCTGGCTGACGGCGCGGGCCGCGCCGATGAGCCCGTACTTGTTGTTCGAGGCCCAGCCCCCGACCAGGACGGCCAGGCCCTCGAAGCCGACGAAGGCCATTATCAGGAGGACGCCCAAATCGTCTTCCAGGCCGGTCAGGACGGGGCCGAAGGGGATGACCAGGAAGACCAGGAACATGGGGAACATGGCCAGGACCGGCCCCAGGAAGAACAGGACGTGGTCGCAGTTGGCGGGCACCACCATCTGCTTGCCCAGGAGCTTCACGGCGTCCACCAGGGTCTGCAACAGCCCGTAGGGCCCCACTTCATAGGGACCGGGCCGGCGCTGGATGAAACCGGCCACCTTGCGTTCCAGCCAGACCATGACCAGGCTGTTGGCGATGAGGAGGGCGATGATCAGGCCCAGGGCCGCCAGCAGTTTGATGATGACTTGGAGATTGATGTCCATCGCGTTTTCCCGTCGGCGGCCGGGGGCCGCGTCAGCGATCCACTTCGGGGATGACCAGGTCCAGGCTGCCTAAAATGGCCAGGGCGTCGGCCAGGAGGGCGCCTTCGGCGGCTTCGGCGAACAGGTGCAGGTTGGAAAAACCGGGCGCCCGCAGCTTGACCCGGTAGGGCGTCCGGCCGCCGTCGCTCATGAGGTGGATGACTATTTTGCCGCGGGCCCCCTCCACGGCGAAGACCGACTCGCCGGCCGGCAGCTTCCAGGTGGCCTTGGGGGCCTTGGGGTGGCGGATGGGGCCGGGGGGCAGCCGGTCCAGGGCCTGCTCGATGATGCGGAGGCTCTGGCGGATTTCCTCCAGGCGCACGAGGTAGCGGCCCAGGCAGTCGTCGGCCGGGCCGGAGGGCACTTCAAAATCGAAGCTTTCGTAAAGGCCGTAGGGCTCGGCCCGGCGGACGTCGTAGGCCCGGCCCGCGGCCCGGAGGATGGGGCCGGTGGCCCCGTAGCGGAGGCAGAGGCCCTCGTCCAGGCGGCCTATGTCCTCCAGGCGGCGGCGGAAGATGACGTTGCCGGTGACCAGCCGGTCATACATGACCAGGCGGCCGCGCAGATAGGGGATGAATTCGCGGGCCAGGCCGATAAAGCGGTCGTCCACGTCGGCCCCCACCCCGCCGAAGCGCAGGTAGTTGATGGTCAGGCGGGAGCCGGTGATGATCTGCAG
>JAITUX010000125.1 GCA_031286085.1 Candidatus Adiutrix sp.
CTCAGGGGCACCAAAGGCAGGGGGATGGTCAACCAAGCCCCCACCCCGATGAGGGCCGACCACAGGGCGAGCCGCACCAGCCGCCTGATTTCCAGGAGAGTCGGAGGCGCGGCTTTCAATTCAGAAGACGAGATCCCGGTCATGGCTTTGGCTCCAACTGGCCATTAAACATCACTTCCCTAGGGGTAGAGGGGGGCCAGGCTCAGCCCCTCGGTTTCGGCCCAGCCGTTCAAGAGGTTGAAATTGGCCAAGGCCTGGCCGGAAGCCCCCCGGCAGAGGTTGTCAATGGCCGAGACGATTTTAACCAGGCCGCTGCGGGGGTCTGGGTAGAGGCTGAGGTCGCAGAAATTGGTGCCCCGCACCTCAGCGGTACGGGACTCAAAACCCGGGGGCCGCACCCGGACAAAAGGGGCGTCCTTATAAAAGTCCAGATAGATAGAACGCAGTTCCTCGCCCGGGACGGCCAAGGCCAGCCGGGCGTAGATGGTGGACATAATGCCCCGGTTCATGGGCGCCAGGTGGGGGGTGAAAGCCACGGTCAGGGGCCGGCCGCCCAGGGCCGACAGTTCCTGCTCCATTTCCGGGGTGTGGCGGTGACCGACGACTTTGTAAGCCTTGAAGCCATCGGCCACCTCGCAGAAGGAAGTCCCCAAGAGGGCGCCCCGGCCGGCGCCGGTGACTCCGGAGGCCGAATCGACGATGACGGGCTGGTTTTCGGCCATCAGGCCGGCCTTGACCAGGGGGGCCAAGCCCAAAATGGCCGTGGTGGGGTAGCAGCCGGGATTGGCCACCAGCCGGCTCCGGCCAATGGCCGCGCCCCATATTTCCGGCAGGCCGTAAACGGCTTCGGACAGAAGCCCGGGGGCCGGGTGGGGCTGATACCACTCGGCGAAAACCGCCGGGTCCTTCAGTCGGAAATCCGCCGACAGATCAATCACCCTGGCCCCGGCGGCCAGAAGGCCCGGGGCCAAGGCCGAGGCCGCGCCGTGGGGGGCGGCCAGGAAAAAGACCTCGGCCCGGCCGGCCGCCTGCTCCGGGGCCTCGAAAACCAGGCTATCGTAATTAGCCAGCCCGGCCAGGCCGGGGAAGACCTCGGTCAGCGCCAGGCCGGCCTCCTGCCGGGAGGTGACGACGGACACCTCCGGCCGCCTGGGGTGCTGGGCCAGAAGGCGCAACAACTCCACGCCCGTGTATCCTGTAGCCCCAATAAGACCTACTTTCATGAACAGATCCTCCAACAGGCAAGACCGCAGCCGGAAGCCGGTGCGGTCTTGACCACCACCCGAACAGACAGGACCGCCGGCTTGGAAGCCGCCGGGCCGAAGGCTCAGCGCTTGGAATACTGGTAACGGGCGCGGGCGCCTTTCTGACCGTATTTTTTGCGTTCTTTTTTGCGGGCGTCGCGGGTGAGGAAACCGGCTTTCTTGAGGGCCGCCCGGCAGGCCGGATCGTATTCCAGGAGGGCCTTGGCTATGCCGTGCCGGATGGCCCCGGCCTGCCCGACTATGCCGCCGCCGGAAGCCAGAATATAAAAGTTGAACCGGCCCTTGGCGTTAGCGAGGTCCAAGGGCTGCTCCACAAGCATTTTCAGGGTCTCCGGGCCGAAATACTCCTCAAGGGGCCGCTGGTTGACGCTGATCTGCCCCGCGCCCGGGGTCATCCAGACCCGGGCGATGGAGGTTTTGCGCTTGCCCGTGGCGTAGAATCTGTCCGCCATTTTTTATGGCTCCTTGCTATTTGAAATTTTGCAGACCTGATGGGGCTGCCCGGCCCCGGCGCAGATCTTGGGTTGCTTAAACCGCCGCTATTTAAAAAACCAGCTTTTCAGGCTTCTGGGCCTGATGGGGATGCTCGGCCCCGGCGTAGATCTTGAGCTTCTTCAACTGCCGCCGACCCAGGCTGTTCTTGGGCAACATGCCGCGCACGGCCAGCTTAAGCATTTCGCCCGGCTTGCGGGCCAGGAGCGTCTTGGCCGCCGTTTCCTTTAGGCCGCCAATATAGCCGCTATAACGGTAATAGATCTTCTGGTCGAGTTTGCGGCCGGTCAGACGAACCTTCCCGGCATTGACCACGACCACGAAATCGCCCGTGTCGTTATGGGGAGTAAAGATGGCCTTGTGCTTGCCCCGGAGGCGGCGGGCCACCTCCGAAGCTAGGCGGCCCAGAACCAACCCTTCCGCGTCCACCACAAACCATTTCTTGTCGACTTCGTCTTCCTTCGCCATAAAAGTCTTGTTTTGCATGGCCGCCTTCCTGAACACTCCGTCTGAATCTAAGGCTCTGAAAACCGCTGAGGCCCCCGGCTCTCCCAATTTCGGAAACAATATTTATATCACGGCGGCCCATTTTTGTCAATGTTTTTTGGCTGGCGTGTTGCCGACAAAGGAAAAAGACGGCCTTGACAAACGACCTGTTTTAAGATAACTTTGGCGAAAATCTTTTTATAGTCATAAGGTCAGGCCTTTTAGGCGGGAGGCGGGCTGGTCCGCGGCGCGGAGGGGTTTTGGCCAAGTCGCTTTGAAAATGACTTTGAAAGCGACTTGGCCTCGCCGCGTTTCATCGCCGATAACAACATCTTGAAATTTTTGAAATTTATTATTTCAAAAGCTTTCTATTCCAAGGTGACCACCGTGACTCCGTCGCCGCCGGCGCCTTGGGGAGCCCGTTCGAAAGACTTGACCCTGGGGTGACGTTCCAGGTAACGGCGGATGCCCTGTCTGAGGCGCCCGGTGCCGAAACCGTGGACGATATAGAGGGTTTTGCGGCCGGCCAAGGCGGCCCGGTCCAGTTCCTTTTCCACTTCCCCCAGAGCTTCGTCCACAGTCCGGCCCAACAGGTGCAGTTCCAGGCCGGCGCTCGCGGCCGGGGTGACGGTTATGTTGACCGACCCGGTTCTTCCGGTTTCCGCTTCCGGGGGGAAGAGTTCCGTCAGCCGGACCTTGACGTTGAGGCCGCCGGCCTCGACCCAGGCCTCGCCCCGCTCTTGGTTGACCGTCTGGACCACGGCCGCCCGGCCCAACACGCCCACCCGCACCCGGTCGCCCGCCCGCACCCCGGCTAGGGGATTTTCCCCAGACTCGGCCTGAGGCCGGACAGAACGAAGCCGCTGTTCCAGGCCGGCCCGCTTTTCGCTGAAGCGGGCCTGGAAACCGGAGGCGGCCCTCATCTCGGCCTTCAATTCCTCGAATTCCCGCCGCACCGTGGCCAGAGCCTCGGTTACGGCCCGGTTCTGAGTTTCGGCCCGGCGCTGAAACTCCTCGGTCTGGCGGCGGGTCCGCTCCTTTAGTTCCGACTCGGCCCTGGCCAAGGCCAGGCCCTGGTCGGCCAGATCCTCGCGGGTCCGCTTCAGGGCCGCCCTTTCCTCGTCCAGCCGGGCCAAGAGCTCCATGGCCCGGCGCTGGTTGTCGTCAAGGTAGCTTTCGGCCCGGGCCACCAGGTCATCCGGCAGACCCAGGCGGCGGGCCATTTTGAGGCCCCCCGAAAAACCGGGGCCGCCGTAGGCCAGGCCGTAAAGGGGCTGGCCGGCCTCTGTGGCGTTGACCGCCGCGCTGACCACGCCGGGAGTCAGCGCGGCCCAAGTCTTGATAAGCTGATAGTGGGTGGCGGCCCAGACCAGGGCTCCGCTGCCCTGGAGACTCTCCAGCACGGCCAGGCCCAGGGCCGCGCCTTCGGCCGGATCTGTGCCGGCCCCGATTTCATCCAACAGAACCAGGACTCCGGGCCGGGCCTCGGCCAGAACCAGATTCAAGGCCCGCACATGGCCGGAAAAAGTGGACAGGTCCGAGGCCA
>JAITUX010000166.1 GCA_031286085.1 Candidatus Adiutrix sp.
GCTTCCAGTCCATCAATGCCTCAATCCGGGCTAAAAAAGACGACGGGTCTTTACTGCAATCTATATAATGATCCACTAAACCTTTCTGCGTCTCTATACGAACTCCCATTAGACACCTCAATGAATATAATTAGGCATGAGTGTATCATATTTGTATAATAAAATAAAGATATTATTGCAGAAATATCACCTTCTGCCGTGCATTAGCCTCCTCTGGGCATTGTTGGCCTAACTGGAGTTTTATGATATATTAAATACGTTTGTTTTGCACCAAGTCGCTACTAGGTCCCAGTGTCTATATTTTAGCGAGGGGAGGCGGCCATGTCACCTGTTTATTTCTAACCGGCATGAAGCGGCCGGTCGGGAAGGGGAGGGTTGCCCGGCCGGGGATGAATTCGAATGGATACAGAGCATGTCCGATTGGCCCCTGACCCGCTGCCCCCAATGCGGCGGGCCGGTGGAACGGCAGTTGGCCGCCGCCTCAATCCAGACTCGCAAATTCGACTGCGAGCTCAAAGACCTGGGCTTCACCAAGCTGGTGCGGGTGGACGAGGGGATTTTTGAAAACGTCACCCGGCGGCCCGGCGAGGATAAGATCATCGATCGCCAGGTCTGTGGCCTACGGCCCCAGATCCCATAGCCGACTGACAACAGGTCAGCGTGAAGTTCGGGCGCCGAAGCCTGAAGTTTGCGGGCCAGAGCCCCCGGTTTAGGTCACGTTAATCTGCTTCTCCGGACTGTGCGCCGGACGCTGGCCTTGGCCGATTGCCCCAGCCCATAAAGACGGTGAACAGTGCCGCGAACATTTAACAACCCCGCCGACAGCCTCGGATCCCCGGCCCGCCGCCCGGTGGCGGCCGTAATCGACGGCCAGGGCGGAGGCTTCGGCGCGGCCCTTATCCGGGAGATGCGGGCCGTTTTCGGCGAGGCCCTGGACATCTGGGCCTTGGGGGCCAACGCCACGGCCACCGAAGCCATGATGAAGGCCAAGGCCAACCGGGGGGCCACCGGCGAAAACGCGGCCCGGGTCTCCCTGCCCCGCGCCGACGTCGTGCTTGGCCCCATAGCCATAACCTGGGCCAACGCCATGATGGGCGAAATAAGCCCCGGCCTGGCCGAGGCCGTCACCAGCGCCCCCGCGCCAAAAATACTGATCCCCCTGTCCCAGGAGGGCGTGGTCCTGGCCGGTTTCACCGGCCAGCCCCTGCCTCACCTGGTGGCCGAGGCTGTCCGCCAACTGGCCTTACTGGCCCGGGTCGCCCCGGCCGAAGGCGCGGCGGGTTACGGAACGGAGCAAGACCATGTGTGAGGCCAATGTTTACCTGGCGGCCCAAGACGGCGCCGAAGAGGTTCTCTGCCTGGAATCGGTGGACAAGATTGTGCCGGAGGGGCCGGACGCCTGGCGGCTGACCAGCATTTTCGGCGAGCAGAAACTCATCTCCGGACGTATCCTCTCCATGAGTCTTGTCGAGCACCGCATCATCTTCGAGACTGATTAATGGTCTTTTTGCCCCCTGGCCCAGGGCTGAGCCCTGGACCCAAGCCGGCGGACTGTGAGTATGTTCGGCGACCAGCGGCCGTGGCCGGAAGTTTATCGGCAAGATGAAAAGACTGCCCCGGCCAAGGCCTAAAAAGACTGCGCGGAGTCAGGGCTCGCCGGCTATGGGGGCTGGGGCCAAAGGCCCCACGGCAGCTTATGTGCGCGAGGTGCTGGCCTTTTTCGACGCCGGTTACCCCGAGGCCGCCTGCGCCCTGAAGTTCGGCAATCCCTTCCAACTCCTGGCGGCCACGGTGCTCTCGGCCCAGTGCACCGACGCCCGGGTCAACCTGACCACCCCGGCCCTCTTCGCCCGTTTCCCCGGACCCGCGGACTTGGCCCAGGCCGACCTGGGCGAGGTGGAGGACTTGGTGCGGCCCTGCGGCTTCTACCGCCACAAGGCCCGCCATCTCGTTGAACTCAGCCTTGGCCTTTGCCGGGACCACGGGGGCGAGGTGCCCCGGACCCTGGAAGAATTGGTGGCCCTGCCCGGCGTGGGCCGCAAAACGGCCAACGTGGTGCTGGGCAACGCCTTCGGCCAGCCCGGCCTGACCGTGGACACCCACCTGGCCCGCCTGAGCCGCCGCCTGGGCCTGAGCGCCGGCCGGAACCCGGAGGAGATCGAAGCCGACCTGGCCCGGCTCATACCTCCGGCCCGCTGGACTCTTTTCTCCCACCAGGCCATCGCCCACGGCCGGGCGGTGTGCCGGGCCAGGCGGCCAGCCTGTGAGGAATGTCGATTTGAATCCTGCCCCCGCCTGATTTAATTAATCTAAGATGAGCGGCTGATGATCTCGCGTATAGCCTTGAGCAATTCCGGTGTTCCAAAGTCTTGCCGGTCAGGAAGTCTTGGGCGATCCGTCCATACTCGTCAATAAGCTCTAAGCGCCTATGGGTATTTTTCATAGATCAGTTCCCGGTCTGATGAGATTGCTTGGCGAATGTTGTCGCGCAAAAGCTTTTCCTGAACCACCTCGACAGGCCGTCCCAGGGTTTCTTCAAGTTCCAGTTCCACGGCATAAATGTTGACGCCTTTGGGGCGGACCTCCTGGTCAAATTGCACCAGGAGATCAACATCGCTTAAGGGAGTGGCATCCCCTCTCCGCTGCGAACCAAAAAGTTCCGCTCGCAGAACATAAGGATGGCGTTCTAAAACAGAACGCACGGCCGTTATCAAGTCTTTCTTGTTCATGCTTCCGCCTGTTCGCTAAGCTGGTAAATCGGCCAAATATTTTGCCAAGCGAAGTAAACGCTGACGATTTACGTTACTATAACACAAAAAAGGGCTTTAGAAACGAAGCCGGCGGAAACGGCTTTACGAGACATAAAGAGTGTCGCAGGCCAGGGGCTGCTCACAGCTGGGTCCAGGGGCGGGGCGCCCCGCCAAGTCCACCCGGCAGGCCGCTGGAAATGGATTCCGGCGTAGGTTATCAACCTTTCGCGGGAATCCATCTTTTTAAGACCGGGGCTCCGCCCCGCGCCCCGCCGGGGGAGGGCTCTGCGCGAGCCCTGCCCCGGACCCCACCCGCGCCGGGGCTCCGCCCCTGGACCCCAGGATTCCTACAGCGCCGCCGGACCTCGGCTTCGCCTCAGACATCCGGCGGCGCGCCAGGCTTTTTGGCTGACACGGGGCAAGAGAAGATAGAGGCCGGCTGCCGAAGCCGGAAGGCCGCTGGAAATGGATTCCGGCGTAGGTTATCAACCTTTCGCCGGAATGACGGAACCTACACACACCCGTCACCCCGGCGGAAGCCGGGGGCCATCTTTCCAAGCCTAAAAAAACGGCTTCGGCTTGGAAAACCAAGCCGCCTAAGTCTTCTCTTGACCCCGGTTAAGCCGCCCTACTCCCCGCGCCGCCGGATGTTTGAGCCGGAGGCGAGTTCCGGCGGCGCTCACGGAAGCCCCTGGGTCCAGGGGCGAAGCC
>JAITUX010000103.1 GCA_031286085.1 Candidatus Adiutrix sp.
CGGGGCTGGCCGTTTTTTTCATAGACCATGAACCCCTGGCTCTTCAGCCAGTGAATGTAGTGGCGCTTGGCTTCGCGCTTGTCCATCCATTCCGGGGTGGCCGGCGGCAGGCCCACGTAAATGACCATTTCCACCAGCTGCCGGCCTTCCCCCACGCTCTTCTCCAGGTAATCGCGGAATTTGAGCCAGTCGAAATTGCGTTTGAAATTCTTCGAGGCGGCCCGGGTGACGTTGGCCTCGTCCACAAAGATCAAAATGCGGGTTTTGTTCTGCATAAGCACTCCATTTCAGAGCCTGAAACAATTCAACAGCCGGCCTATCCGGGCTTTCAAATCGTTTGGCTCCGCTTTGCGGCCGGCCTGGCCGGCGGCTGATTTTGGTTCATGAATTGTAAAAATGAATTTTGCTCCCGGTGATAAGAGGTCAGCGGCGGACGGCCTCGCGGACGGCCCGGGCCATTTCCCGCCGGGCGGCGGCTTCCTTGAGGCTCTGGCGTTTGTCGGGATTTTTCTTGCCCCGGGCCAGGGCCAGTTCAGCCTTGGCCCGGCCGTCCTTGAAATATAGCCGTAAGGGGATGAGGCTTTGGCCCTGTTCCTGCACCCGGCCGTAGAGCCGCTTCAGTTCCTGGCGGCGCAGAAGGAGTTTGCGCTTGCGCAAGGGGTCGTGATTGCCGAAATGGGCCATGGGGTAGGGGCTGATGTGAACGCCCACCAGGAAGGCTTCGCCGCCCTGTAAGCGGGCGTAGGCGTCGGTCAGGTTGGCTTTGCCCAGGCGCAGGCTCTTGACCTCGGTGCCGGTCAGGACCAGGCCGGCCTCGAAGCGTTCGCCCAATTCGTAATCATGGCGGGCCTTCTTGTTCTGGCAGATAAGCTTGACTTCGGAGCGGGTTTTTTCGGTCATGGCTGTAAGCCGCCGGCCGCGGCCCTCATTTAGGGTATCAGTTCAGGTATTGACGGAGAATTTGATATTTGAAAAAATCATTTACCCGCCTATTGTAGTCCAGAGGCGGCCTCCGGGTCAAGGGCGGATCGCGGCCGCCCGCGGGCGAGGCTTTTTCTATGGACAAGCCGGCGCAAGAATATTATCATGAAATGTGAACCCAAAGGCCAGGCTGAAGTCCGCCCGGCCCATATGGCGCGGGACATGGCTTATTGCAAACCGGGACGCCTTTTCCTCTTCGCCCTGTCCACCGGCCCCCATTGCCGGGCGGCCGGGAAAATGCTGGCCGGGCTCAAGGCCCCTCTTGACGTCCTGGAAGTGGATTTACTGCCGGAGGCGGAGCGGGCGCCGGCCCTGGCGGAACTGGCCCTCCGCAACCCGGCCCTGACCTTCCCGACCCTCCTGGGCGGTTCCCGGGTGGCGGCCGGGCCCCTGCCGGAAGATTTCAGGCGCTTGGCGGCCAGGTTCGCCCCGGAACCGGGCCCAAAGCCTCATGAGCCCCGGCCCGGCTTGGCCGTCGGCCAAAGAGCGGCGGAACTTTACGAAACCCTGGCCCCGGCCCAGGCCGCCCAAGGTTACGCCTTCAACCCGGATAAGGCCTGGACCCTGGCGGCCCTGGCCGGGCTTCTGGTCAACGAGGCCCGCCACGGCTACGGCTCCTGCCCCGGCCGCCTGGCCACGGGCCAACCGGAGAGCGACCGGGCCATAGTTTGCCCCTGCGACTTCCGGGCGGAAGACGTGGCCAAATACGGCCGCTGTCATTGCCACCTTTATTTCAGCCCCGGGGCCGCGGGTCGCGGGCGGCTTACCCCCGTGCCCGACCGCTGGCTCCGGCAGAGCCTTCCGGCGTAGGCCGGCTTATTGTTTAATATGGTGATTTGACTGCAAAATGCCAGTCTGTTGGCCTCAAATTCCCCGGCGGTCGGATATTGAACCTCGGCGCCCTGTTCGCGGACCACGTTGACTTGAGCTCGGCTTTCATGGCCGGGCTGGCGACCTTTTTCACCCCCTGCGTCCTGCCGCTGATTCCGGCTTGGCTGGTCACGGTCACGGGCCTGAGTTTCGAGGACCTTGCGGCCCCCGAGGGGCGGCCCCGGACGGCCCTCTTGGGGCCGACCCTTTTCTTCGTCCTGGGCTTTGCCGCTGTCTTCACCCTTTTGGGGGCGGCGGCCGGCCTTCTGGGCGGGTTTTTGGCGGACTTGGCCTGGCTGCTCCGGGCCGCCGCCGGGGCCATCATGATTTTTTTCGGCGCCTGCCTGGCCGGGGTGATTAACCCGGCCTTCCTTAACCGGGAGAGGCGGGCGGCCTTGGCCCGGCGGCCCCTGGGCCTGGCCGGCGCCTTCGTGGTGGGCCTGGGTTTTGCTGCTGGCTGGACCCCCTGCGTGGGCCCGGTGCTGGCCTCCATCCTGGCCCTGGCGGCCAAGGAAAGCTCGGCCGGCCAGGGGGCCAGGCTTCTGGCCGTCTTCAGCCTGGGCCTGGGGCTGCCTTTTCTGGTCCTGGCCGGCGCCTGGGGGCAGGGCCTTACTTGGCTGGCCCGAATTAGGCCCCTGGCCCGCCGGGCCGGTCAGGTTCTGGGCCTGGGCCTCATGGTCCTGGGCCTCATGGTGCTGACCGGCCGGCTTTAGCCCGGCCCGCTGGCCGGAATTAAGGCGGATATGACTGAAATGACGACTGAAATCAAACGAAAAATTCTCGGCCGGACCGGGATCCGGCAGATTCTTTTGACCTTGGCGCTCTGGCTGGGGGCGGCTTTCCCGGCCGGGGCCGGTGAATTTCAATACCGCGGCCTGGATGAGGCCCTCAAGCTGGCCGAGGCGGAAAACAAGCTGGTGATGATTTTTTTCTGGGCTGAATGGTGCGTCTATTGCGGCCAGATTAGGCGCGAGGTCTTCACCGAGCCCAAGGTTCACGAAGTTTTCGATAGGGATTTCCTGGCCGTGTCCGTGGACATAGAACAAGACCCCGGGGAACTGGCCAGGAAATACCGGGCCCGGTCCCTGCCCACCCTGGTCTTCCTCAATGCGGCCAGCGAAATAGTGGGCATTCTGCCGGGCGCGGTTGACCAGGAGACGTTTTTGAAAATCCTGGAGTACCTGGTTGAAAACCACAAGGGCTCAAAAAGCGCCGATTGATGGTCTTTTGGCCCCCGGGCGGCGTTGCTCCCGCCTGGCCAGGGAACAAAAATCCTCATTAATCGGCGCTTCCACATAAAGGGCCGCCCGTGATGGCGGCCCTTGAGTTTTCACCGGTTTTCCTGTATCATGGGGACATTAGTGGAAAGGAATTTTGTTTATGTCGATGACCAGATTTCTGGCCGCGGCGCTTTTGGCCGCCCTGGCCGCCGGCTGTGCCGACGCCGCCCGCCAGAAAATAGCCCTGCCGCCCCTGGGCGCGGCGCCCGCGCCCCAGACCATATTCGGCCAGGCCACCCTGACCGGGGATGGCGATCCGGCGGCCCCGCCGGCGCCGCCCCAGGTGCCGGACCGCCCCTTGACCCTGGATGAATGCCTGGCCATAGCCCAGAAAGTCAGCCCCGGCCTGGACAGCGCCGACCAGGCCCATCTGGGCGCCCTCTGGAGCCGCTGGCAGTCCATAACCGCCTTTCTGCCCACCGCCGGCGCGGAATACAGCGCCGCTCGCAATTATGACGGCCGACTGGGCAGCCGATTGAGGGCCGGCCTCCCCCTCCCCACTTCCGCTATATTGGCCGGTCAGAACTCCGCCTATACCAACAAGTATTCCTGGCAGGTTGGCGTCAGCCAGCCCCTGTTCGCCGGCGGCCAGAATGCGGCCAACTACCTCCTGGCCCGTTTGGGCGTGGCCGCGGCCGATATAAAGCGGGTCCAGGCCCGGGAAGATTTGAACCTGGCGGTAAAGCAGGTTTATTTCGGTATCCTGGCCCAGGAAAAGGCCCTGGACGTGGCCAAGCCCTCGGTGGTCAACCTAAAAAGCCACTTGAACGTGGCCCAGAATTTCTATGACGTGGGCATGGCCCCCAAGAACCAGGTTCTGGAAGCCGACGTGACCCTGGCCAAGGCCGTGCAGGAGGCCAACGCCCTGGAGCGGGAACTGATGGTCAGCCGGGCCCGGCTCAACATCTTTTTACGCCGGCCGGTGGACGCCCCCGTGGCCGTGGCGGACAACCTGAAGCGCAACGAATTCCCCCTGACCCTCCCCCAGTGCCTGGAACTGGGCCTGACCGACAGTCCGGAACTTAAGCTGGGCCGCAACCAGGTGGAGGCCGCGTCCAAGAACGTCGATGTGGCCCGGAGCGGATTCTACCCCACCGTGGGTATGACCTATGTAAATTCTTCCTCCGGCGACACCCCCCGGGCTCATTCCGGGGGCGCGGTGGACTGGAACGTGGCCGCCGTGGCCAGCCTTAACGTCTGGGAATGGGGCCGGACCAAGGCCGAAGTGGAAAAGAGCAAGGTGGACCTGAACCGGGCCATCAATGACCTGACCAGCCTGGAGGACGAGACCAGGCTGGAGGTCACTTCCAATTACCAGAGCCTCATATCCAACAGCCTGAACATAGAGGTCGCGGCCAAGGCCGTGGGTTCCGCGGCCGAGGACCTGCGCATGGTCAACGAGCGCTACATGGAGCAGGTGGCCACCAACACGGAAGTCCTGGACGCCCAGACCCGCTACAGCCAGGCTCAATACGACTACTACAACGCCCTCTACGAATATAACCTGGCCTGGGCCAACCTGGAACGCTCTCTCGGCCGGCCCGTCAAGCCTAGCCAGGGCCAGGGCTGACCAGGGCTGAGCCCTGGACCCCATATCCGGCGGGCGGCGAGTCGGAACGGACTCTGGCGGCCGAAGCCGGAAGTTTGGGCCAAGAAAAAAGCCGCCCCGGCTTCGGCCGCGAAAGCCAGGCTCCGCTTCCCAGTATGGCCGGCTAGGGGGTCCAGGGGCCTTCCGGCCCCTGGACTCAAGCTTCCTTCAATTTACAGGTGAAAGTGAATTTTGAGCCCTGGCCGGGTTCGGAATCGA
>JAITUX010000117.1 GCA_031286085.1 Candidatus Adiutrix sp.
CGCTTCCCGCGACATGAATCCTCACCTTCTGAGCCCCGCCGTGCCCGCCGGAGCCGCCGTCAATTATTGATAGGGCCGGGGCATAGGGTTAACTATGTTTATTTATATATAATTATGTATAAATAAATATAGTTAGACATATACCCAGACCCAATCAATAATTGACAGCGGTTCCGGCGGGCACGGCGGGGCTCAGAAGGTGAGGATTCATGTCGCGGAAAGCTTTGTAATCCCAGCCATACTCAGCGGCCAGGGACTTGATGGTGGTCGGGGCCGGCGTCGTGGCCCGCCGGCCGGGCCAGGCCGGCCAGGCCCTGGCGGGTTCATGGACATAGCCGAAGGCCAGCGGTTCCCGGAAGAGTATTTTGCCGGCCAGGACGGTCATGGGCAACTGGTCCTGGCCGTCAGGGAAATAGAGCTGATAGAAATTGGTCTCGCCGCCGGCTTCGGCCACGGCCTGCTGGAAGACCTGCTCCCCCAGAAGATGGGCGGCCAGGGCCGAGGTCCAGTAGCCGTAGGTCTCTTTCAGCGCGGCCAGCCGCCTGGCCGCGGCGGCGGTGGCGGCGACCGGGTCAAGCCGCTCGTCGATGACGTTGTCCACCCGCAAGCCCAGTTCCTTGGCCTCGGCGGCCCGGAGGCGCCAGAGGCCGCGGCCGATGTTGTTGTAGGCCGGGGAGAGGTTGGTGACGGCCAGGGGCAGGTATTTGAGATCGGCCGGAACGCCGGCTTGGGCCAAGGCCTTTTCCACCAGCGGCAGAAAGCGGGGCGAACGCCGGAGGGTCAGCCAGATCCGGCCCCGGGCTTCGGTCAGGAGCAAGAGGTTCTGGTCCACCGCCTTCAAAACCTCGGTCCGGTTCAGGGGCACGGGTTCGCCGCAGAAATCCAGCCCCCGGAAGGGTCCGGAGCCGGGATCGGCCCCGGCCGGGGCGAGGCCCAAGGCGAGGGGCAGGATACAGGCCGCCAGGGCCAGGCGGGGCATCAGCTTCATTATCGGCTTTGACGGGCGGTTGAGGTTCTAAGGTTTCCAAGCCAGGCGGCGGGGACTTCCGAGCCCCAGGCGGCCTCTTTTGACTTTTAGGGGCAGTATAATCCAAATCAGCCGATAAATCCAGCCTTTACAGCCCGGCGGGCCGCCCTGGGGAGACCTGTTTGGATTTATCTTGACAAAACATGGTTTTACAGGCAATATCTAAGCATTATTTTTTATGTGTCCGGTTCGGGCTTATAAAGACGGATGCTTCTCGGGGCCGGCCCCGCCTTCCCAAGCGGGGCGGCGGCCGAGGGTTGCTCCTTGGGGCCTACAAACCGGCCGCCTTCGGCCGGCGAGCTTGGGTATGGAAGGGAGATAATTATGGCAAAAGTGGTTGGCGCGGTTATGGTGGCCGGCGGCGGCGTGGCCGGTATGCAGGCCGCCCTGGATTTGGCCAATGCCGGTTATTACGTCTATATGGTTGAAAAGTCTCTGGCCATCGGCGGCCGCATGGCCCAGTTGGACAAGACCTTCCCCACCAACGATTGTTCCATGTGCATCATTTCGCCCAAGTTGGTGGAGGTCGGCCGCCACATCAACGTCGAGCTCCTGACCCTCACCGACATCCTGGCCATTGACGGCTCGGAAGGCGATTTCAAGGTGCGGGTGCGTAAGAACCCCCGCTATATAGACATGTCCAAATGCATAGCCTGCGGCGAGTGCACCAAGAAGTGTCCGGTGAAGGTGGGCAACGACTACAACGAGCTGCTGGACACGCGCAAGGCCGTCTATGTACAGTATGCCCAGGCCGTGCCGCTGAAATACGGCATTGACGCCGAAAAGTGCCTTAAGCTGACCAAGGGGCGCTGCGGTTCCTGCGAAAAGCTCTGCCCGGCCAAGGCCATTGATTACACCCAGAAGGCGGAGGAGGCGGTTCTGAACGTCGGCTCGGTCATCCTGGCGCCCGGCTTCACCCCCTTCGGCCCCCGCGGCCTGGAAACCTACCGCTACGCCGATTCCCCCGGCGTCATGACCGCCCTGGAATTTGAACGTCTCTTAGGCGCCACCGGCCCCACCA
The DNA here is from genome assembly GCA_031286085.1 of Candidatus Adiutrix sp. GTDB lineage: Bacteria > Desulfobacterota > Desulfarculia > Adiutricales > Adiutricaceae > Adiutrix. Next base: position 2,049 of record JAITUX010000117.1, read on the forward strand.
TGGGCCATGTGGTCCGGACCAGCGACCACAAGGAGCCCAAAGCCATCGCCTTCCTCCAGTGCGTCGGTTCCCGCGACGTAAACCGGGCCGACAACGGCTACTGCAGTTCCGTCTGCTGCATGTACGCCATCAAGGAAGCCATCATCGCCAAGGAACACGCCAAATACGACCTCCAGGTGACCATCTTTTACATGGACATTCGGAGCTTCGGCAAGGACTTCGAGCGTTATTACGAAAAGGCCAAGGCCAAGGGCATCCGCTTCGTCCGCAGCCGCATCCATACCATTCAGCCCCTGGCCGACGGCGGGTTGCGCTTCCACTACGTGACCGACCACGGCCGCAGCGCCACCGAGGATTTCGACATGGCCGTGCTCTCCCACGGCCTGACCATCACCGCCGAAACCGTGAAGATGGCCCGCCAGTTCGGCCTGGCGATGGATCATTATAATTTCGCCAAAACCTCCAGCTTCAGCCCGGTGGCCCTGTCCCGGCCCGGCATCTACGCCTGCGGCGTCTTCACCGGCCCCAAGGACATCCCCAGCTCGGTCATGGAGGCTTCGGCCGCGGCCGCGGCGGCCTCTTCCAAGCTGGCTTCGGCCAGGGGCACCCTGGCCCGGACCGTCACCGTGCCGCCCCCGGTGGATATCACGGGCGAGCCGCCCCGGGTCGGCGTCTTCATTTGCCACTGCGGCATCAACATCGCCTCGGTCGTGGACATAGATAAGGTGGTGGAATTCGCCAAGACCCTGCCTTTCGTGGAATACGCCTCCAACACCATGTTCGCCTGTTCCCAGGACAACCAGGAGCAGATGGTCAAATTGATCAAGGAATACCGTTTGAACCGCATCGTGGTCTCGGCCTGCTCGCCCCGCACCCACGAGCCGCTGTTCATGGAAACCCTGGCCGAGGCCGGGCTCAACAAGTACCTTTTCGAGATGGCCAACATCCGCAACCATAATTCCTGGGTCCACGCCGGCAATCCCGTCGAGGCCACCCGCAAGGCCATGGACATGACGGAAATGGCCGTGGCCAAGGCGGCCCTCCTGGCCCCCCTGACGGAAAACGTCATCGACGTCGACCCCACGGCCCTGGTCATCGGCGGCGGCGTGGCCGGCCTGAATACGGCCCTGGCCCTCTCCAGCCAGGGTTACAAGAGCGTGGTGGTGGAAAAGGAAGGCCGCACCGGCGGCAACGCCAACCGCCTCATGTCCACGGCCAAGGACGAGAACGTGGCCCAGTACCTGGCCGGCCTCCAGGCCAAGGTCGAGGCCGACCCCAATATTTCCGTGGTCCTGAACGCCGAAGTTGACCAGGTGTCCGGCTTCGTCGGAAATTTTGAAACCACCCTGACCAACGGCGACCTAGTCAAGCACGGGGTGACCATCATCGCCACCGGGGCCAAGGAACATCGGCCCGAGGAATACCTTTACGGCCAGCATCCCCGGGTGCTGACCCATTTGGAAATGGACGAAAAGTTCAAGGCCGGGGACGCGGAGGTGGCCGAAGCCGGCGCCTTCGTCTTCATCCAGTGCGTGGGCTCCCGCGAAACGGGCCGCCTCTACTGCTCCAAGGTCTGCTGCACCCACACCGTCCATTCGGCCGTAACCCTGAAAAAGAAGAACCCCAAGGCCCGCATCTTCGTCCTCTACCGTGACATCCGCACCTACGGCCAGCGGGAAGATATTTACAAGGAGGCCCGCGATCTGGGGGTCATTTTCGTCCGCTACGAGCCTGAGCGCAAACCCCGGGTCAGCCAGACCGGCGGGAAACTCGCCGTGGAAGTCCACGACCCGGTTTCCGGCCGCGACCTCATCATCAATCCCGATTTCCTGGTCCTGGCCTCGGCCATAGTCTCCGGCCGGGAAAACGCCCTGGGCATGAAATACAAGGTTCCCCTGGACGAGGACGGCTGGTTCTTCGAGGCCCACCAGAAGCTGCGCCCCGTTGATTTCGCCACCGACGGCATGTTCATGGCCGGCCTCTGCCACTATCCCAAGCCCTTGGACGAGGTGGTGGCCCAGGCCCAGGCGGCCGCGGCCCGGGCGGTGACCGTGCTGACCCAGCCCAAGATGACCGTGGGCGGCATCGTGGCCGAGATAAACCATGACAAGTGCAGCGGCTGCGGGGTCTGCGCGGCGGTCTGCCCCTATTCGGCCATCAACCTGGATCCGGCGAAGGCCGGCAAGGCCGTGGTCAACGAGGCCATGTGCAAAGGCTGCGGCACCTGCGCCGCCTCCTGCCGCTCCGACGCCCCCGCCCTGCGCGGTTTCACCAACGCCGGACTTTTCGCCCAGATCGCGGCGGCTCTATAATATATGGAGAGAGGTCAGAAATCATGAGCGACTTTGAACCCAGAATCGTGGCCTTCTTCTGCAACTGGTGCACCTATGGGGCCGCCGACCTGGCCGGGGTCAGCCGCCTGGACTACCCGCCGAATTTCCGGGTGGTGCGTCTGCCCTGCACCGGCCGCCTGAATCCCAAGTATATCATCGAGGCCTTCAAACGCGGGGCCGACGGGGTGTGGGTCAGCGGTTGCCATCCCGGCGACTGCCATTACATCGCCGGCAATTACCACGCCCGCCGCAAGTTCGTTCTGCTCCACCATATGATCGAGGCTGTGGGGGTGGAGCCGGGCCGGTTGCATTTTTCCTGGATTTCCTCGGCCGAGGCCACCAAGTTTCAGGAAGTGGCCCGGGAAGTGGTGGAAAAGGTCCGGGCCTCGGGGCCTAACCAGAGCTTCCGAAAAGCGGAACTTGATTTGGGCCTGGCGGAGGTGGCCTGATTATGACTTCATTGGCTGACTTGAACCAGAACATCCAGACCGCGGCCCGGCGGGCCCTGGCCGACGGCCGGGCCGAGGTGGTCTTCGGCTATCGCCAGGGAACGGCGCCCTTCACCGCCGCCCCTCATTTCGCCCGGACCCCGGAGGATTGCGGCCAGTTCGTCTGGACCAGTTTCGCCCGGGTCAACCTGGCCGCCTATCTGCCCAAATATCCCGGCAAGGTGGCCCTGATCGCCCGGGGCTGCGAGGCCCGAAGCGCGGTGGGCCAAGTGGTGGAAAGCCAGTTCCCCCGGGAGAACCTCTATGTTATCGGCGTGGGCTGCCAGGGCATGGTGGATCCGGAAGCGGTCCTGGCCCGGGAAAAGCGGCCCATACGGGAGGTCACGGAGGATCTGACCACGATCAACCTGGCCGGCGACGGCTGGACCGCCAGCCTGCCCAAGGCCGAGGTTTTACGCCGCAACTGCAAGACCTGCGTTTGCCGCACACCCAAGGACCTGGCCGATGAAATGCTCGGCGGCGACGCGCCTCCGCTCCCGGCCGACGATTTCGCGGACCTCAAGGCCCTGGCCGCCAAGCCGCCCCAGGAAAAGATGGCCTATTTCAAGGGTTTGGTCAAGGATTGCCTGCGTTGCTACGCCTGTCGGCAGGCCTGCCCCTTATGCTACTGCCCGGTCTGTTTCGTGGATGAGACCAGGCCCCAATGGCTCGGCAAATCCAACGATGCGATGGACACCTTCACCTTCCACCTTCTGCGGGCCTTCCACTGCGCCGGCCGCTGCACCTCCTGCGGCGCCTGCGAGGCGGCCTGCCCCATGGATATCAAGCTGCGGGAGTTCAACCGCCTCCTGGAAGAGGAAGTCCAGAAGGACTGGCAGTTCGTGCCCGGCGCAAGTTGGGACCAAAAACCGCCTTTAACCACCTACCGGCCCGATGATGAAGCCGATTTTATCAAATAGAAAGGGCTCGGAGCATGGCTGAATATACCGTCAAGGACAAGCTGAGCTTTTTGAAGGCCGCCGCCGGCAGCGGCCGCCGCCTCTTGGCCCCGTCTTCCAAGGACGGCCGGGTGCGGCTGGCCGAGGTGACGCCGGACCGGGTCGCCTTCGACTATCTCAACACCCATCTTTCCCCCAAGGACGCCTTCTTCCCCCAGACCGAGAAGATGCTGGCCTTTCACAAGGACGCCGCCAAACCAGGGGCCTTCGTCTATCAACCCTTGGGACTGGACAAAATACAGCCGACGGTCGTGTTCGGCCTCCGGCCCTGCGACGCCCGGGGCCTGGCCGTCTGCGACCGGGTCTTTCAGAACGACCGCTTCACCGACCCTTATTGGAAAACCAAGTATGAAGGCGCGGTCAAGATCGGCTTGGCCTGCCAGGCCCCCGGGCCCAATTGCTTCTGCACGGCCGTGGGCGGCTCGCCTTTCGGGGAGGACGGCCTGGACGTTCTGGCCTTCACCAAGGGCGAGGGGCTGGGCCTGAAGACCTTGACCCCGGCCGGCGATGAATTTTTGAAAGGCCTCTCCGGGCTGGAATCGGGCGGAGCGGCCGGCGAAATGGACGGGCTCAAGAAAGCGGCCGAGTCGCGTTTGCCCGGCCCCCTGGACTTGGCCAAGGCCCAGGCCGCCCCGGTCATGGAAATCTATAACCAGCCCCACTGGAAGGAGACGGCCGACCGTTGCCTCAACTGCGGCACCTGCACCTTTTTCTGTCCCACTTGTCACTGTTTCGACATTCAGGATGAGGAAAACGAGCGGGGCGGGGTCCGGATGCGCAACTGGGACACCTGCATGAGCTGGCTCTACACCATCCACGGCAGCGGGCACAATCCCCGGCCCACCAAGACCGAGCGGGTGCGCCAGCGCTTCATGCACAAACTCAAGTATATCCCCCTGAAGCAGGGCGGCGCCTGCGGCTGCGTCGGCTGCGGCCGCTGCGTCCAACACTGCCCGGTCAACATCGACATCCGCGCCGTGGCCGTTGACATGTCAAAGTAGGATAAAGTAGGAGACAGTGAGATGCATAATCCGTATCTGCCTTATCCCGTGCGTATCGCCATGATTCGGGTGGAAACCGAAGACAAGAATCTGCGCACCTTCAAGTTTGAGTTCTTGAACCCCGGCGACGAGGAGAAATTCGCCTACCTGCCGGGGCAGTTCGCGGAATTGTCCGTGCCCGGCCAGGGTGAAATACCCATCGGCATCGCTTCCTCGCCCACGGAAAAGGGCTCCGTACTCTTCACCGTCAACCGGGTCGGCCAGGTCTCCACCTTCATGCACTGCATGAAGGAAGGCGATATAATGGGTCTGCGCGGCCCCCTGGGCCATCCTTATCCCTTGGACACCCTGAAGGGCAAGGATATTCTAATAATCGCCGGGGGCTTCGCGGTCACCACCCTCCGCTCCACCATCGTCTGGATGCTGCAGCCGGAAAACCGGCCCAAGTACGGCAAGATAACCTTTGTTTACGGGGCCCGGACCCCGGGGCTCCTCCTATACAAGGAGGAATGGAGCGACTGGCAGAAGCGCGACGATATCGACGTCCACGTCACCGTTGACCGCGAGGCCCCGGGCTGGACCGGGCGGGTGGGCTTTGTGCCGGCCATAACCAAGGAAGTCTGTCCGCCGCCCAAGAACACGGCGGCCATCATCTGCGGCCCGCCCGTCATGATCAAATTCACCCAGCCCGTGCTGGAAGAGGCCGGCTATTCCACCGACGACATAATCATGAGCCTGGAGAACCGCATGAAATGCGGCCTGGGCATCTGCGGCCGCTGCAACGTGGGGCCGGAATACGTCTGCAAGGACGGCCCGGTCTTCACCCTGACCCAGCTCAACCAGCTGCCCAAGGAATACTGAGGCCTTCCGTTCCACAAATTAACGGTTGATTTCGGCCGGCGTCCCGTTCAGTGCGGGACGCCGGCCGTCATATGAAGAGGAACATCAATACCTGATTATTTTCAGTGCCGGGTCCAGGAGTTGGACCAGGCCGGCGGGCAGGTCCGCCCGGGTCAATAGAAAATTCCGCCGGGCCGGCGGCGGCCAAGTCACCAGCCGGCCCTTTATGGTCAGGCTCATGCGGGGCCCGCCCAGGGGAGCGGTCAAAACCAGGTTCTCCTGGGCTTTCAGGCCGAATCCGTTCAAAACAGCCTCAACGACCGCCTCGGGGCCGGGGCCGACGGCCATGACCCTGAAACCGTTCCGGCGCAAACCTTCGGCGTCATCGGCCGAAAGCTCGCCGAAATCCAGCACCGCCAGGCGGTCTCCGGCTTCCCAACAGAGAGGCGCGGTGACGGTTCGCGGAGTCTGGCCGTCTTTTAGTTCCAGCGGCGTGGCCAAGCGTGGCTCGGCCCCGAACAGGCGGAGCAATTCCACGGCCAGAAAGCGGGGGTTGGCGGAGTCCAGGGTGGTCACCGGCGAAACCGCGGCCGGCGGCTCGGCCGCGGTTTCACGAATCGGCCGGAGGGAATTGCGGTCCAAATCCAGGATCGGGAGGCCGTGGTCGCCCAGAAAACGGCCCCAAGCCGGGTCCGTGCCCCGTCCGCCCCTGGCCGCCTTGTTGAACACCAGCGGCCGGCCGGAATTCCAGGCCTCCAAGGTGGGCCAGACCATCCAGTCGGCGGAAATTTTAAGGCGGATATCCCCGCCCCCCTCGTAGGTCCGTTCCTTGGTGTAAACGCGGTAATAACCGCAAAGGGGCCAAAAGCGGTCCAGAAACCGGTCCAGGGGTTCACCGCGCCGGGTGCGGAAAACCCGGAAATTTTGGAACCGTAGGACGTCCAGGGTGGCTTGGGGCAAGGTCGAGCCCAAATCCAGAACCAATTTAGCCCCGGAGAGGGTATGGACGACCGGATACTTACGGGTGTCCAGTTCCAAGGCTTCCCCCGCCCCGGCCAACGTCAGGCCGCCCTGGTTTTCCACCCGTTCGCCCAGGCGGGTTAAGACGAGGCTTAAGGTATTCTTCGCGGCCTCCGCCTCTTCTTCCGGAAGCCGCCGGACATTTTCCGTCAGGTCCGCGGCCAGGCGGACGGGAGCCGGCCGCCGCCGCTGACTTATGGCCAGGGCCGCCTCCCGGACTTCCAAGGGGTCCAGGCCCACAGCCGTCAGATAATCGCCGGCGGCCGGAAGGCGCAGTTCCGCTCCGGCCAGAATCAGGTCGGGATTTTTTATTTCCGGGTTCAAAGCCAGGGTGATTTTCAAAAGCCGGCTGTAAATGGCCCGGCGGGGCAGACCTTCGCGCCGGAGAAGGCGTTCAAGAGTATCCCCGGGCCGAATTTTTACAGTGCGGTAAACCACTTGGGAGGCTTGGTCCAGGGCCAGAGGCCCGGCGTTGCCGGGGGGGAAGTGCAAGGGGCCGCCCCCGGCGGAGGCCGGGGGCTTGGCGGGGGCTCCGGCCGCGTCAAATGACCCGGGCTCTGGAGCCTTGGCCGCAGCCGGCTCCGCCGC
>JAITUX010000154.1 GCA_031286085.1 Candidatus Adiutrix sp.
CCTGGCCGGCGGGACAAGGGCCAAATATTCAGTCCAGGGAATGACCACCGCCACCGGCTTGCCTTTATGTCTGACCACCTGATGGCCGCTAGGAATAGGTGCGTTCATTTCTTTTTAAAACCTCTTCAATTTGGAGAACGGTCACTTTTTCTCCGGGATAGACGTTGAAAATGACCCTGTATCGACCAACCCGCAAACGGTATTCAGGGCCGTTGACCAGCTTGATGACCCCGGAGACTTCCGGCCAGGCGGATAGGGTTTTGACTTTGGCCAGGACTTCCCGGCTGGCCGGCGCCGGGAGTTTTAACATTTGTTTCAGGGCTTTGTTGGTCCATTCTATTTTGTTTTTGGCCGCATCCATACCTGTATTATAGGCAGGCAATATAGGCCCGTCAAGAAATCATGCGGCCGTTTTTTACGCGGCCCCGGCGGCGCAAGGACATTCGCTTGCCTTTGGGCCGCGAATGTATTATTTTGGCTGGCGGCCTTGAATCATCAAAGAAAGCGGGTTGAAACTTGGGCGAAACGGTCTTGGCGGAAATAGTGGCCACCGGCAGCGAACTGATGCTGGGCCGCCTGGTGGATACCAACAGCGCCTGGCTCTCCGAATACCTGGCCGGGCAGGGGGTGCGGACGGTCCGGCACACGGCCGTGGGCGACGACCGGCCCCGCCTGGTTGAAGCCTTCCGGCGGGCCTGGCGGGAACACCAGGTCGTCCTGGTCACCGGCGGCCTGGGCCCGACCGAAGACGATCTGACCCGGCCGGCCGCCGCCGAGGCCTTCGGCCTGGAACTGGAATTCCATGAGGGGCTGGCCGCGGAACTGGGCGACCTCTTCCGCCGCCGGGGCTTCACCATGACGGACAACAATCTCCGCCAGGCCTGGCTGCCCCGCTCGGCCCTCCTGGTCCCCAACCCCTTGGGCACGGCGCCGGGATTCGCCTTGGCCGAAGGGCTCAAGCTCATGGTCTTTCTGCCGGGCGTGCCGCCGGAACTCAAGGCCATGGTCCGCCGATGGCTGACCCCGCGCCTTAAAACCCAGTTCCCGGCCCTGGGCGGCCGCCTTAAGACCGTGGTGCTGAAAACCGCCGGCCTGGGCGAAAGCGCGGTGGACAGCCGCATAGCCGATCTCATGGCCGGGGAGAACCCCAGGGTGGGCCTCCTGGCCGCCCCGGACATGGTGCGGGTGCTGGTGACCGCCTCGGGGGAGAACGAAGCCGACCTGGAGGCGAAAATGGGCCCGATACTGGCCGAATTGGAAAAGCGGCTGGACGGCCATATTTTCAGCCGGGGGAAAGAGACCCTGGCCGAAGCCGCGGCCGCGCGGCTGGCCCGGGCCGGCTGGCGGCTGAGCCTCTGCGACGCCGTCACCCGGGGCCGGCTGAGCGGCCTTTTGGGCCCGGCCCTGCCCGCGGAGAACTGGGCCGGGGTCTGGGAGCCGGCCCCGGGCTGGCCGGCCCCGCCCCGGGTGGGGCCGGGTGAGTTGCGCCTAAGCCTGACCGCCCGGCCCGACCCCGCCGCCCCGCTCCCCGAAAGCGGCGAGACGGCCCTGGTCGTCGAAAGCGTTTTGGAGCGGACCGGATGGCAAGACCGCCTATCCTTCGCCGTGGGCGGGCCCGAATCCCGGGCCCTGGCCCGGGCCGCGGCCCTGGCCGCCTTTCACCTCTGGCGGTTCTCCGGCCAAGCCCAGGCCTGACCGAGGCGCCGGCGGCGCGGCGGCGCTTTTAATTCCGGAGACTTTCCGGCTTCGGCGGCCGCTCTTCGCGCTGGCCTGTTGTGCGCCGGCAAGGGTCCAGGGTTCAACCCTGGTTTTTTTCTTGCTTTTTGAGAGGCGATGCGCTATTATTATACCAATCAATAGTTTTAGGCTTCTCCTGACCACGAGTTCGCCCCGGCTCTCTTGGGCGGCGGATTTTCTTTTTGAACTTTGACAGGCAGACGGCTTTTGTTTTTTTCTTTTCGCGGCCACAGTTTCCGCCCCTCACGGCGGCCCGGATTCCGGGCCGGTTTCCAGATTATGCCCCAGGCGGTTGCACGGCAAAACCCGCTAGACCTTTTCGGCCTTTGACCGGAATCTAGATCCCCGGTCTGACGCCGGGAGAATATTTGTTTGATGGAGAACATCTCAGATGGTAAAAACTATTTATGTCGGCAACCTGCCTTTCAGCGCCTCCTCCAACGAGGTCAGCGACCTCTTTTCCCCCTACGGCGCGGTCCATTCGGTCAATCTCATCAATGACCGGGAAACCGGCCGTCCCCGCGGTTTCGGCTTTGTGGAAATGGACGACGACCACGCCTTGGCGGCCATAGACGCCTTGAACGGCAAGGAAGTGGGCGGCCGCAGCCTGCGCATCAACGAAGCCCGGGGCCGCGGGGACCGCGGTCCCCGTCCCGCTCGCCGCGACTGCTGAGACGACCGGGGAGCCCCTCAAGACCTCAAGTTTCAAGGCCCCCGGGCCTGATTCCTCCACCCAAGAGAACGGGCCGGGCCTTTGTCCGGCCCGTTCTTTCGCTTATCCGCCATAAAAACCTTTTGCGGCCACAGAAACCAGGGCGGGTTCGTGGCCCGACGAATCTGGTCCAGGCCCCCGGCCTAGCGCCTAAGATTCCGACATCCTTCCGGTTGCGGCCACAGAAACCAGCGCGGGTTAGTTGCCCGACGAATCGGGTCCAGGCCCCCGGCCTGGTCGGGTCCAGGCTTTTGGCCTGGCGACTTTTGCTTTGACAGGGGCCGGCCGATGGTAATATAATTAAAAATTA
>JAITUX010000266.1 GCA_031286085.1 Candidatus Adiutrix sp.
TTGGGGGCCGGCCCGGCCCTGGACCCGGCCCGCCTGGCCCAGGAGGCGGCCCTCTTGGCCGACCGGGCGGACATCACCGAGGAAGTGGTCCGCCTGGACAGCCACCTGGCCGGCTTCAGCCGCCTTCTGGACAGCCCGGAGCCGGTGGGCCGCCGCCTGGATTTTTTGCTCCAGGAAATGGGGCGCGAGGTCAACACCATGGGTTCCAAGGCCCAGGACCTGGACGTCACCGGCCTGGTGCTGGACATGAAGGCGGAACTGGAAAAACTGCGGGAGCAGGTTCAGAATATAGAATAACCTGGGAGAAGGAGAGGAAGGATGCCGCGGTTGATCAACGCCGGCGGTCGGGGCAGCAACATCAACCTGGTGGCCGTGGACAAGGTGGTGGCCATAGTCTCCCCCAACTCGGCGCCGGCCAAGCGCCTCAAGGACGAGGCCCGTGATTCCGGCCGCCTGGTGGATATCACCCAGGGCGGCAAGACCAGGTCTTTCATCATCACTTCCGCCAACCAGGTCTTTTTGAGCAACGTCACCGTGACCACCCTGGCCAAGCGGTGCCAGAAAGACGGCGGGCCGGAACAGTCGGCGGAGGAGCCGGACAGCCCATGACGAACGGCGAACCAGGGCGGTTTTTCGTGCTCAGCGCCCCTTCCGGTTCCGGCAAGACCACGGTGGCCGGCCGCCTCCTGGCCCGCCGGCCCGAATTGGTCTATTCCGTATCCTTCACCACCCGGCCCCCCCGGCCGGGTGAAGTTGACGGCCGGGATTACAATTTCGTGACCGAAGCCCGATTCCGGAACATGATCAAGGCCGGTGATTTCCTGGAATGGACCGAGGTTTTCGGCCGTTTCTACGGCACCGGCCGGCCTTGGGTCGAGGAGAGGCTCAAAGCCGGGCGCCGCGTCCTGGCCGACCTGGACGTGCGGGGGGGGAAGGCGGTGCGCGCGCTCATGCCCGAGGCGGTCCTGATTTTCATGACGCCGCCTTCAGCCGGGGAACTTCGGCGGCGGCTCTCCGGCCGCCGGACCGAATCGGCCCAGGAACTGGAACGGCGCCTGGAAAACGCCAAGGCGGAGATAGAAGCCAGCCATATTTACGATTTTCTGCTGATCAACGACCGCTTGGAAGAGACGGTCAACGGCCTGGAAGAAATCATATTTCAAGGCCGGGGCCGGCGCATGGCCGAAGCCGGGGCCTGGGGGCCGGTTTTTTTTCATGACCAAGAGTCTGGCTGAACCGGCGGAGGCCGCGGACGGACGGACGGTCAGCGGCCTGAACCCTGTCCTGGCCGCCCTGAAAAATCGGGCCGGAGCCTGCCGCGCCGTCTTCATGGCCGAAAACCGCCGCCGGGACGGCCTGGCCGGCGAAATCCTGGCCTTGGCCAGGGCCGCGGGGCTGGCAATCAGATTCCTGCCCCGGCCGGCCCTGGACCGGCTCTGCGGCCGCTCCGCCCACCAGGGGGTGGCGGCGGTCTTCGACTCCATCGGCTACCTGGCCTGGGAAAGTTTCCGCGAAACCCTGCCGCCCGGGGAGCCGGCCCTGGTGCTGGCCCTGGACCGGGTGGAGGACCCGGGCAATCTCGGGGCCCTCATGCGCAGCGCCCTGGCTTTCGGCGCCCTGGGGGTGCTGACGCCCCGCGACCGTTCCGCGCCCCTGACCCCGGCCGCGCTCAAAGCCGCCGCCGGCGCGGCCGAGGTTCTGCCTCTGGTCCGGGCCGTGAATCTGCGCCGGGCCTTGGAAGACCTTAAAAAGGCCGGTTTCTGGCTGGTGGGGGCCGATGGCCGGGGGCCGGAGAACCTTTTCACTTTTGTTTTTCCCCGGCGGGCCGTCATCGTCCTGGGTTCCGAAGGGCGGGGCCTGTCGCCCCTTATCCGTAAAATCTGCGATTTCCTGGTGGCCGTACCCCAGGCGGGCCGGGCCGTGCCCAGCCTGAACGTCTCGGTGGCCGGGGCTCTCTTCCTGGCTGAATTTTTCCGCCGGGAACACGGAGTCCTGGGCTAAGGCTCCGGACGCCTTTAAAATGCTTTATTTTAAAGGCGAATTAGTATAGATTGAATATGGCTCTGTTCTGTCCGGCCTGGGTTTTTGTTGATTACGGGCCGTTTCAAGATAAGGAGGACGAAATGAGCTTACGCACCAAACTGTATGCCGGCTTCATGGTCATGATAATCCTGGCCGTGGTCATGGGAGGTCTCGCTGTCCGGGTGTTTTACCAGACCGGGGACAGCTTATCCGATAACAATCTGCAAGTCGCGATGATCAGCAACGAACTGTCTCCGGTCAGCGGCCTTTCCGCCCAACTCTCCTCCGACACCATAGCGGCCGGCTTTTTTTTATACGGCTATTCCTTCAACCGCAACGACGCCGATTTTGACCAGGGCACCGCCTTCATCGCCAAGATGCGCGAATCGGAAGAGGCGATGGAAAAACTTTTGGAGAATGCCCCGCCCGATCGCCTGCCCACCACCCGCCGGATGCTTCCAATCTTCAAGGAGGGGACCACCAAGTTCGAGGGAATAGCCCGCCAACTCAAAGCCGCCAACCAGGATTACAAGGCTATCCAGGGCTTGGCGACCGAGGCCGGCGAAGCGTCCATTCAAAAGATAGACGAGATTCTGAAAGCCACGACCGATTCCGTGAACGAATCCATAAACACGCTGAGTTTCGAAAATATCGAGGACGGCCAGCTCTCCCTGGTCCGCCGCAATCTTGAGGAAAGCCGGGCCGGCCTGGCCCGCCGAACAAACCGCCTATCAACCCTCAACGATATTAAGATGTCGATATACTCGGCCCGGCTGGCCTACTTGCGGGCGCAGAGCCTCGCCGGCGAGGAAGCGAACAAGCTCTTCGATTCCTCCGTCGCCATTTTAACCTCCGCCGGAGACAGCCTGAAAAAATACAACACCCCGGCAAACGTCAACCAGGCCGCGGATCGGGAAAAGCTGGGCTCCCTTCTGCCGCTCATCGAAAAATACATGTCGCAAGTCAGCGAGACCAAGAAACTTTTCAGCCAGGTTGATCAGTTGACCAGCCAGATGCTGGAAATATACCGCAAGATGGACGGGGATACCAGCACGCTTTCCAACGCGGCCGAGAAATCGCTGGCCGAGGGCACCGCAAGCCTCCAGGAGAAGAGCGGCGAAATGACCCGGATGATGAACAGGTCGCTGCGGGTGATGATGATCATCGGCATTGTGGTGGTGCTGTTGGGCCTGACCCTGGCGGTGACCATAACCCGCGGCATAACCCTGCCCGTCAACCGCATCATAGAAACCTTGTCGGGCAGCGCCCAGGAAGTGGACAGGGCTTCCTCGCAGCTCACCAGCGCGGCCAACACCCTGGCCGGCGGGGCCACGGAAAACGCGGCCAGCCTGGAGGAAACCAGCGCCTCCCTGGAGGAGCTGAGTTCCATGACCAAGCGCAACGCCGACAACGCGTCGGAAGCCAAGGCCCTCATGGTCCAGGCCACCGATATCGTGCACCAGGCCGAAGGTTCCATGACCAAGGTCATCGGGGCCATGGAAGAGATTTCCCACTCGGGCAACGAGATAGGCAAGATAATCAAGACCATCGACGAGATAGCCTTCCAGACCAACCTGTTGGCCCTGAACGCGGCGGTGGAGGCGGCCCGGGCCGGTGAGGCCGGGGCGGGCTTCGCGGTGGTGGCCGACGAGGTGCGCAACCTGGCCATCCGTTCGGCCGACGCGGCCAAGAACACGGCCGACCTCATCGCGGCCACCATAGGCAACATCAATTCCGGTTCGGAGATGGTCAACGTCACGGCCGAAGCCTTCAAGGTCGTGGAGGTCAACGCGGCCAAGGTGGGCTCCCTGGTCTCGGAAGTGGCCGAGGCC
>JAITUX010000133.1 GCA_031286085.1 Candidatus Adiutrix sp.
TCTGATAGTCCAGGGTCAGGTCCGGGAATTCGGCGGCGGCGGTTTCGCGGGTCACTTCATTCCAGAATCCGTAGAGCTGGGGCACGGCGTTGGCCTTGGTGGCCACCGTCAGGTTTTTCTCTCCCCGGCGGCGGGCCAGCTCCCCGGCCCGGCGGGTGATGCGGGCCGCTCCCGGCCTGGTTATCAGGCCGATGGAGGCGGCGGCCTCGGCCGCCGGTTCCAGCCTCAAGGTCAGGCGGCCGGTCAGCCCGTAGAGGCCGCGCCGGGCCGCCAGGTCGGTTTCCAGAGTCCCCCGGCCCCGGCCGCCCAAGCCCATGTAAAAATCCTCGGTGTTTTCCCGGACCACCACCGCGTCCAGGCGTCGGCCGGCCGGCAGCGGCGCCGGGGTGGGCGCTCCGGGGAAGCTCCGGGCCGGGCGGAGGTTTAGATATTGGTCGAAATGAAAGCGCAGGGCCAGCAAGAGTTCCTGTTCCAAGGGGCCGGGCTTGACCCGGGGGTCGCCCACGGCCCCCAGGAGCAGGGCTTCGGTTTCGCCCAGATCGTCCAGGGCCGAAGGGGGCAGAACCACGCCGTGTTCCAGGTAATAGCCGGCCCCGAAAGGGAATTCCCGCCACTTGAGTTCAAAGCCGAAAAGGGCGGCCGCGGCTTCGGCCGCCCGGCGGGCCTGGCTCACCACCTCCGGGCCGATGCCGTCGCCGGGCAGAAGGCCTAGTAAATGTCTGTTCATGTCGTCCCTGTTTTTTCAGACGTGGCGGCGAAGGTCAAGGATTTCGCCGGCTTATTTGCGTTCGTCTTTCTTGATCTCGGCCAGGATTTTCAGTTCCCGGTCGGCCTGGGGCTTGAACTGGCCGGCGACCTGCTGGTAGTGAAAGATGGCCTGGTTGACCTGGCCGGTGCCGGCGAAAAAGCGGCCCAGATAGAAATGGCCCTTATCCATCTGGCCGATCTGGCCGAAAAAGCGTCCGGCCAGCTCCAGGGCGGGGAGGTAGTCCTCGGGGTCCATGTTGACCGCCTGGTCGTAGAGGGCGGCGGCCCGGGTCCGGTCGCCCAGGAGTTCCGAGGTCCGGGCCAGGCCCAGGACGGCCAGGCGGTTATGGGCTTTTTCATAATAGCCTTTGGCTTCGGCGGGCTGATGCCGCTTCAAGGCCAGGTCGCCCAGGTCGGCCAGGTAATCCTCCTGGCCCGGGGCCAGGGCCAGGGCCTGCCGTATGAGCTGGTCGGCCTGGCCCAGGTTTTGCCGCCGCTGGGCCAGGAGGCCCAGGCCGTGGAGGGCGCCGTGGTCTTTGGGGTTCTCGTTCAAGCGGCGGCTGAAAATTTTCTGGGCCAGGTCTAGGTCGCCGCAGCCGGCCAGGGTCCGGTCCCGGAAGGCCAGGTAGCGGGGGTCCGGGGGGGCCGGCGGGGCCTGGGCCGCGTCGCTGAAGGAGGCGGCCAGGCGGCTGGTCAGGGCCGGGTGGGTGGTGAGGTAGGTGGGCATATCCGGCGACAGTTGGTAGGTCTTGTCCAGGAGTATCCTGAAAGCCCCATACATGTCGCGGGGCTGGTAGCCGGCTTTGATAAGGTAGCCGCGGCCTTTGGCATCGGCTTCGGCCTCGTCTTCGCGGGAATTGGCCAGGAGATTCTGGATTCCGGCCCCCATGCCGCCGGCCATCATGGCCTGGCCCAGGGCGCCGGTGTTCGGCCCGCCCCGGCCGGCCACCAGCACCCCGGCCAGCATGGCGGCGAGGGAGGCGGCGGTGGCGGTCGAGGAGGACTCCAGACGCCTGGCGAAATGATTGGCGGTCAGGTGGGCGGCCTCGTGGCAGAGAATGGCGGCCAACTGCCCTTCGTTTTCCAGGCTGTAGACGGTTTCCGTGTTTATATAGATGTAGCCCCCGGGGACGGCGAAGGCGTTGAGGCCGCTTCTCTGGAGCAAATAAAAACTGAACTGGCCCGGTTGCAGGCCGGCGCCTTTAAGGACGCGCTCCGTCACGGTCCGCAAATAGCCGGTCATGATGGGGTCGTCCACAATGGCCCCGGTGGCGGCCAGCTGCAAATGGAAGCGGCGGCCGAGATCCTTCTCTTTCTGGGGCGTCATCTCCGCGCCCCTGGCCGGCGGCGGGAGCAGGGCGGCCTGGGCCAGGATCATGATGAATACCAGGAGGCGGTTTTTTTTCATAAGCCTGTCCTTTCGTCCGCCGGGGACGGGCATCGCCGGGGGGCGTCGGTCCACAGGCCCTCCAGGTCATAGAGCGCCCTGGCTTCCTGGTTGAAAAGGTGGACGACCACTTCGCCCAGGTCCACCAGCACCCAATGGTCGCCGCCCAGGCCTTCCAGGCCGAGGGGCCGGACGCCGCGCTCGCGGGCGCGGCGGATTATTTTCTCGGCGATGGCCGTCAGTTGACGGGCGCCGGTCGCGCTGGCGATGAAAAACCAGTCGGCCACCGGGGAGCGGCCGGACAGGTCCAGGAGGATTGGATCGATGGGCTTGTGTTCCGCCGCGGCCGCGGCCACCAGGTCGGCCAACTGCCGGCCGACGTCCCGGAGTGTACGGCCGGTCCGCGGCCGGGGCGCGGCTTCGGCCGGGCGGCCCTTTTTTAACTGTTTCGTAGTGTCCGGGGGATTCATAAGGACTCGGCGGCGGCGTTGGCCGTGCGGTAGAGGCCGTGGGTTTCAATATAGATGCGCACCGGCTCGGGGACCAGGTAGCGCACCGAGGCGCCGGCCAAAAGCCGGTTGCGCAGGTCCGAGGAGGAAATCTCCAGCCGGCCGCCCGGCTGAAAGTGAATCGGCTTGAGCTTGGGGGCGGCGAAGGTTTCCAGCCCGGGGCTCCATTTGATTTTCGGGTCCACATGCTTTTGGAGCATCCCCCCCAGGTCTTCAAAGGTTTCGGCCAGGCCGGCCCGGGCGAAGACCACGAAGGCGGCCAGGTTGAAGAGCCCCATATATTGGTGCCAGCAGGGTATGGTCATGAATGAATCCAGGCCGACCAGGAAGAAGAGGCGGGCCCGGGCGGGTATTTTTTCCCGGAAGGCCCGAACCGTGTTTAGGGTGTAGCTGGGATAGGAGCGCTGGCTCTCCAGGTCCGAAGCCGAGAAGCCCGGACGGTCGGAGACGGCCAGGCGCAGCATTTCCAGGCGGTGCCGGTAGGCGGCTATGGGCGTCGGGGCCTTGTGGGGCGGCCGGGCCGAGGGCATGAAAAAGACCTGGTCGAGTTTCAGTTTTTCGGCGATCTCCTCGGCCGCGCGCAGGTGGCCGAGATGAACCGGGTTGAAAGTGCCGCCCATGAGCCCCACCCGGCCGGATTTAAGCAGTCTGGGCATTCGGCCCCCGTTTCCGGGCGGTCGGCCGGTTCCGCCGCCGCCCGGCGTAATCTGGGTTTTCATAGCCGCCCGGAACCGCCCGGAGCTTCCTCCGGGCGCGGGCCGCCGGCTCGAAACGGTCAGGCCTGGTGCAGTTCAAAGGCGTCATGCAGGGCGCGGACGGCCAGTTCCGTGTATTTTTTTTCGATTATACAACTTATCTTGATTTCCGAAGTGGAAATCAGGCTTATGTTTATGCCCTCGCGGGCCAGGGCCTGGAACATTTGGGCGGCCACGCCGGCGTGGTTGCGCATGCCCACTCCCACCAGGGAAATCTTGGCGATATTGTCGGTGCCGACGATGCGTTCGGCGCCTATTTCGGCCGCGGTGTCCCGCATGAGTTCCAAGGCCTTGGGATAGTCGGACAGGGGCACGGTGAAGGAAAAGTCGGTATGGGGTTCCCCGCTGTTCGGGTCGATGTTCGCGGACTGGTTCTGGATTATCATATCCACCACTATGCCCGAGGCGGAGATTATGCCCAGTATTTTGGCGGCTGTGCCCGGCTGGTCGGACACTTTCAAAAGAGTGATCCGGGCCTCGTTTTTGGAATAGGCCACCCCTACGACAGGTTTTTTCTCCATGTCGGTATCCTCTTCGCAGATTAAAGTGCCGGCGCCGGGCAGGTGGGCATGGCGGACATGGATGGGCATATTGTAGTTCATGGCGAATTCGACGCTGCGGATTTCCATGACCTTGGCTCCCAGCGAGGCCAGTTCCATCATTTCCTCAAAACTTATCCTGTCCATCTTGCGGGCCCGGTCGCAGACGCCCGGGTCGGTGGTGTAGATGCCTTCCACATCCGTATATATCTCGCAGGCGTCGGCTTTCAGGGCCACGGCCAGGGCCACGGCCGTGGTGTCCGAGCCGCCCCGCCCCAAGGTGGTGACGTCGCCGCCGGCCGTCGCCCCCTGGAAGCCGGCCACGGCCACCAGGCGGCCCTTGGCCAGTTCCGACCTCAGGCGGGCGGCGTCTATATTGACAATGCGAGCCCGCTGGTGCCGGTTGTCCGTCTGGATGCCGGCCTGGAGGCCGGAAAAGCTCTTGGCCCGCTCCCCGTAAGTCTGGCAGGCCAGGGCGAAGAGGGAGGCCGTGGTCAGTTCGCCCGTGGCCAGCAGCTGGTCGACCTCCCGGGGGCTGGGCTGAGGATGCATCCGCGAGGCCAGGGCCAGGAGACGGTCGGTTTCCCCCTTCATGGCCGAAAGCACCACCACTATCTGATGCCCCTGGTTCTTGGCGTCCAGAGCCCGGCGGGCCACTTGGCGGATAAGTTCCGGGGTGGCCACGGAACTGCCGCCGTATTTCTGCACGATCAGGGACATCCGTCCTCCGCTCCGGTTTCGGCGGTCGGTCAGAATAATTTCTTTGGTTTACCACTTTTCCCGCCAAAGCGCAACAGGCCGGGACCTAAATCGCTGGCGGCGGGGCCTTGGCGCGGGCTTGCCGGTCTGGCGGTATTTTTAACTGGGCGTTATTGTTACTTCTTATATTTTGTTAAAGTTATTTTAAGGCGAGGCGGAAAATTTCATGAAAAAAAGAGGTTTCAGCAGGAAACGTGAGAATTTCAGCGTTGATTATTGTTGATGGAATGAATCACAATTGTTTAAAGATTGGAAATCGGCTGGCCGTCAAGGCGGCTTAGGCCCAGCCGCCGGCTGGGGCGGAAAAGGGGCCGGAAATCCGGCCTTTTGTAAAAGAATATCATTATTTCAAAATGTTATTCTGGACAACCCCCTTGTGAATAGCTTGGCCCCTTAAGCCGTTCAAGCGCGGGAATTCCTCCGGTTGACAGGTTGAGGCGGCTTGACTAGAATCCGAAGCCATAATCCGAGAGCGCGGGTCTGACCTTGGCCACGCCTAAAGCCACGGAACCGAATATGTCAAGCCGAGGGCTGGCCGAGGAGTGGGCTGGTTTTATAAATGATTGAAGAAACTTCAAAAACACCTTCAGAGCCGTCCGCTTACCCGGACTCTCCGGAACAGCTTTGGGTATTGGCCAAAAGCAATCTGGCCGGAATGTTGCCGCCGGACAGCTTCAAAACCTGGATTGAACCCCTTAAAATAAGCCTGGCCGGGGGAGGGCGCCTGGTCCTGACCGGCCCCAACCCGTTTTTCAATAATTGGGTCAAGACCCATTTTCTTAACGAACTGTCCGCGGCCTTGGCCTCGGCCGGGTTCGAGTATTCGGGTCCGCCGGAGTTCGTTACCGAGGCCGAACCCTTCATCGCCGCCGGGCCTTCGGCCCCGGCCGGCGCGGTTCCCGGGCTTCCCGCCGCCCCGGCCACGCTCCTTCCGCGTCCCGGCGACCGCTTCACCTTTGAAAATTTCGTGGTGGGCGATTCCAACCGCTACGCCCATTCCGCGGCCCGGGCCCTGACCACCGGCGATTTGGGCGCGAACTCCCTGTTCATCACCTCGGATCACGGCCTGGGCAAAAGCCACCTTTCCCTGGCCCTGGGCCGGGCTTTTCAGCAGACCAAGCCCCGTCCGCAGGTTTTTTATCTCACCGCCGAAGAATTCACCAATGAGATGACCCACGCCATCAAGCACGGCCTGATGGAGGAATTCAAGACCAAGTATCGCCAGTCCTGCGACGTTTTGGTGCTGGAAGAGGTCCAGTTCCTGGCCGGCAAGGAGAAAATCCAGGCCGAACTGGTTTTTACCCTGGACTGCCTCAACGAGCGGGGGCGAAAGATGGTGTTCACCTCGCCCAAGGAGCCCAAGGCCATCCCCTTGGCCAAGAAATTGAAATCCCACCTGGCCTCGGCCGTCCTGTCGCCCATAAACCCCCCCGACGCGGAAACCCGCCTCAAAATACTTCTGCATAAAGCCAGGGCCTGTAATTTCAACGCGCCGCGCGACGTCCTGGAATACCTGGCCGAGCGGGAGACCGCCGATGTGCGGCAATTGGAGAATTGCCTCGTCAGTTTAAGGGCCCAAAGCAAGCTTCTGGGGCGGCAGGTGGACCTGGAC
>JAITUX010000006.1 GCA_031286085.1 Candidatus Adiutrix sp.
TTTCCTGGCGCGGCGTTCCGGCCGCCGCGGATGATGAGTTCAGGTTTCCGGCCGCCCCAGGCTTTTTCCAGGAGAGGGGGGAGGGCGGCCGAAAGAAGGGGGATGGCGGCGTTTCCTTCAGCCAGGCCGAGGACTATTTCCACGGTCTCCGGCCCCCAGGCCTTGGCTTGGGAGTTTTTGAGCAGGAGGGCCGAACTGCCCAGTTCCCGGGCGTGGCGGCGCAGAAAGCCGGGCCAGTCCGTGGGCGGCGCCGAAGGTGACGGCTCCATCGTCGGCGGTTTCGCCGGCGCGGGTTCCGCCGGCGGCAGTTCCTGGCGGCCGGGGGGGGGTGTAGGCGCCATCAGAGCCGACGCCGCCGCGGGCGGCCGCGGGGGCGGGTTCGAGGCCAGGAGCCGTTCCAGGCGGGCCGCCAGGTCGGCCAGGGGCATAAGGGCCGGCAGACTGGCCAGGCGTATGACCTGGGCCTCCATAAGCCAGCGCGGCTGGGGGCTGAAACCGGCTTCACCCTGGAATTTAAGCCAGGATTCGAAGTGGCGGTGCAGGGTGGGGAGGCTGTGGCGGCCGGCGGCGGCGGCCAGGTTTCCCGCCTCCGTTTCGGTGAGGTTCAGGAGGTCCGCGTTGCGCCGGTCCACCTTGATGAGGGCCAGGCCGCGGCTGTATTCCAGGAGCTTCAGGGCCAGGTTCTTGAAATCGCAGCCGTGGCGATAGGCCTCGTCCACGGCGGCGACGGCTTGGCCGGCCCGGCCCTCCAGAATCGACTCCATGATCCGCCCGACCAGGGCCGGGTCGATGAGGCCCAGGCCCTGGCGCACGTCTTCGGCCGTAATGGCTCCGCGGCCCAGGGCTATGGCCTGGTCCATCAGCGAAAGTGAGTCGCGCAGGCCGCCCTCGGCCTGGCGGGCGATGATATCCAGGGCTTCCGGTTCGGCCGGAATATTCTCCAGTTCCGCCACCTGGGCCAGGCGCTTGGCGATGTCGGCCGCCTGGATGCGCCGGAAGTCGTAGCGCTGGCAGCGGGAGAGGATGGTGGCCGGCATCCGGTGGGCCTCGGTGGTGGCGAAGATGAAGACCACGTGGGCCGGCGGTTCTTCCAGGGTCTTCAAAAGGGCGTTGAAGGCGTCTTTGGTCAGGGCGTGGACTTCATCTATGATATAGACCTTGGCCCGGCTTTTGGCCGGGAGGAACTTGACGGTTTCGCGCAGCTCCCTGATTTCATTTATGCCCCGGTTGGAGGCCCCGTCCACCTCGATGACGTCCACGGCCTGTCCGTTCTGGATTTCCAGGCAGTTTTCGCAATGGCCGCAGGGGCGGGCCAGGGGATCTTCGGCCAGGCAGGTCAGGCTCATGGACAGGAGCCGGGCGGCGGTGGTCTTGCCGACCCCGCGCGGGCCGGTGAATAGGTAGGCGTGGGCCACCCGCCCGGTGGCCAGGGCGTTTTTCAGGCTGCGGCTGACCTGTTCCTGGCCTACCAGGTCGGCGAAGGTCTGGGGCCGGTATTTGCGGGCCAGCACCAGGTAGGACATGTTCAGCGGCCGGCGGCCAGGGCCTCGCGGCATTTGCCGCAGAGGCCCGGCGATTCTCCGGGTTCCGGGGCGCGGCGGACCCAGCAGCGGGGGCATTTGGGGGCGGGGCTGGGCGCGACCCGGACCGTGGTGTCCGCTCCGCCTTCCGGGGCCGGGTTCAGGCCGACCCGGCTGACTATGAATATTTCCGCCAGCCGGTCCTCGTAGGCTTTAAGAAGGGTCCAGTCGGCCCCGGCGGCCAGAATATCCACTTCGGCGTCCAGGGACGAGCCGATGGTCTTGGCCCGTCGGGCCGCCTCCAGTTCCCGGTTGACCAGGGCGCGGATTTTCAAGAGGCCCTCCCAGCGGCCGGCCAGGTCCGGTTCGTGCCGGTCGGGGCGGAATTCGGGCAGGTCCTGCAAAAAGACGCTGTCGCCGGCCGGAACGCCCGGCAGGTGGCCCCAGATTTCCTCGGCCGTGAAGGAGAGTATGGGCGCGATCAGGCGGGTCAGGAGGCTCAGTATCTCGCGCATGGCCGTCTGGGCGCCGCGCCGGCGGGGGTCGGAGGCGGCCCTGGTGTAGAGGGTGTCCTTGATGACGTCGTGGTAGAAGGCGCTGAGTTCCACCACGAAATTGTTCAGGAGGTGATACAGGGCGTGGAATTCATAGCGCTCGTAGGCTTCCCGGCCCCGGGCCGCCAGTTGGTTGGCCTGGTGGAGGACGAAGCGTTCCATTTCGCCAAGTTCCGCCGGGGGCACGGCGTCCCGGGCCGGGTCGAAGTCGAAGAGGTTGCCCAGGATGAAGCGGGCCGTGTTGCGGAAATTGAAATAGGCCTTGGCCAGCATGTCCAGTATCTGGGCCGAGATGCGGATGTCGTCCTGGTAGTTCTCGGCCGCGGCCCAGAGCCGCAGGATGTCGGCGCCGTATTGGCGGATGACGTTTTCCGGGGCCAGGGTGTTGCCGATGGATTTGCTCATTTTCCGGGCGTCCTGGTCCACCACGTAGCCGTGGGTCAGCACCTCGCGGTAGGGCGGCCGGGCGCGGTTGCCCACGGACACCAGGAGCGAGGAGTGAAACCAGCCCCGGTGCTGGTCCGAGCCTTCCAGGTAAAGGTCGGCCGTATCCGGCAGGTCCGGCCGGCTTTCCATGACGCCGGCGAAGGAGGAGCCTGAATCGAACCAGACGTCCAGGATGTCGGTTTCCTTGTAGAGGTCGGTCCCCCCGCAGTGGGCGCATTTCTCGCCCGGGGGCAGGAGTTCGGCCGGGCTCCGGTCGAACCAGACGTCGGCCCCGTGCCGGCTGATGAGCTGGAAGAGGCGGTCGCCGATGTCCCGGCTGAAATGCCAGCCGCCGCAGGAGCGGCACAGGAAGACGGTGATGGGCACTCCCCAGGAGCGTTGGCGGCTGATGCACCAGTCGGGGCGGTTTTCAATCATGCCGTGGATGCGCTCCCGGCCCCAGGCCGGCACCCAGCGGACCTGGTTTATGGCCTCCAGGGCCTTTCGGCGGAGGCCGGTTTTTTCCAGGTCGATGAACCATTGGAGGGTGGAGCGGAAGACCAGGGGCTGGCGGCAGCGCCAGCAGTGGGGGTATTGGTGGTCGATTTTTTCCACGGCCAGGAGGGCGCCGCGGGCCTTCAGATGCTCGATGATGGACTCGTTGGCCGAAAGGACCGGCTGCCCCTGCCATTCGGGGACTTCGGCGGTGAAGCGGGCCGCGTCGTCCAGGGGCGAAAAGGTGGCCAGCCCGTGGGCCTGGCCGGTTTCAAAGTCCTCCCGGCCGTGGCCCGGGGCGGTGTGGACCAGGCCCGTGCCCTGGTCCAGGGTGACGTAGGCGGCCGGGACGATGAGGGAATCGCGGTCGTAGAAGGGGTGGCGGGCTTTGAGGCCGTGAAGCTTGCGGTTGTCCAGGGTCAGGAGCCCGGCGCCGGCCGCGCCGCACTTGGCCAGAACCGTTTCCGCCAGGGCCTCGGCCAGGATGAAGATCCGGCCGTCGTCCAGCCGGAAGGCCCCGTATTTGAATTCGGGATTGAAGGCTATGGCCTGGTTGGAGGGCAGGGTCCAGGGCGTGGTGGTCCAGATGACCATGAAGACCCTGGTCCCGGCCAGGCGGGCGTCCAGGGCCGCCGGGTCGCTTTCAAGGGGGAAGGCCACATAGACGGAGGTGGAACTGTGGTCGTGATATTCCACTTCGGCTTCGGCCAGGGCGGTGCGGCAGGCGCCGCACCACATCACCGGCTTGGGGCTGCGGTAAACGGCCCCGGCCAGGATGAAGCGGCCCAGTTCCCTGGCTATGACGGCCTCGTAGTCGTAGCTCATGGTCAGGTAGGGCCGCTCCCAGTCGCCGAAGACGCCCAGGCGCTGGAATTCCTCGGACTGGACGGCCACGAATTTTTCAGCGTAGGCCCGGCACCGGCGGCGGATGTCGCCCTGGCTAAGTTCCCTTTTTTTCGGCCCCAGGGCCTTGTCCACCTGGTGCTCTATGGGCAGGCCGTGGCAATCCCAGCCCGGCACATAGGGCGAGAGAAAGCCGGCCATGGTCTTGGACTTTATGATTATGTCCTTGAGTATCTTGTTCAAGGCGTGGCCCATGTGGATGTGGCCGTTGGCGTAGGGCGGGCCGTCGTGGAGCACCCAGGCCGGGGCCCCCCGGCGGTGATCCAGCATTTTCCGGTAGATGTTCTCTTCCCGCCAGCGGGCCAGGAGGCGCGGTTCCAGTTGGGGCAGGCCGGCTTTCATGGGAAAATCGGTGCGGGGCAGGTTCAGGGAGTCTTTATAATCGTTTTTTTCGGCCATGGAGGCGCCCTTCGCGGTGCGGATTATGGTGGCCGGCGGCGCCCGGCCCGCGGGAGAGCCGGGCGGCTTCCGACTGTTGATTCAATCTTTTATTATAACACAGACTTGAGGTTGAAGCAAAACAGGGGCCGGAGGCCGCAAAGCGGGGGCCAAAGGCCATTAAGGCGCTTCCTTGACTACAATATCATGTGGTTGAAGTATGGCGGGCGGCTATATATGAACTTTTCAGGCCGGGAAGCTCAAAAACGGGGCCGGGCCGGCCAATTTTTGTGTTGACTGGCGGACTTTTGTCAATCATACTTGGTTTTAGTATTTATTATTGACGGCCGCGCTTCCGGTATTGTCCGTAAGACCGCCTGGTTTTTCCCAAAAGAGAGGCGCCTGGACAGCCATGAAAAATTTTAAAATAAAGGCGAAAATCCTTACCGGCTTCGTCATCAGTTCCCTGTTCATGCTTCTCTTGGGCGGCATCGGCGCCATCGGCCTGAAAAAAGTGAACGATTCCTATAGCGGAACCATCGCCCTGCACGGGAAACCCCTGGTCAATATAGGCAAAGCCTTGGTGGATCTGCAAGCTTCACGCTTTGAATTGCGCGGGCTCATCCTGTACAACGACAATACGGAACAGGTGCGGCGGATGGAAGCCACCATCATGGAGTCTCTCAACGAGTTTGAAGCGCTTATGGGTGATTATGTAAAGACGATCATCAGGCCGGATGCGCGCCAGTTTTGTGAAGAGGCCATGGATATCTACGTAACCACCTATAAACCCACGCTCCTGAAAGTTATCGGGGAAGTCAAAAAGGGCCGCTCCCGGGACGAACTGTTGCGTTATTTGGTGGTTACCAGGCCCGCTTCGGCTGAAATGCTGTATAAGCTTATCAAGATGATGAATATCAAGGACGAGATGATGGATAGGACAGTCGCCGAAGTCAATGCCGACGCCACCGTCATATCCTTAATGTTTCTGGGGGTCTTCATCACGGCCGCCGCCGTGTCTTTCTTTTTTGGCCTGTATGTTTCCAGCCTCATCTGCAAGCCGCTCTCCGCCCTGACCGCCTTTATGAACAAGGCCAGCGTTACGGGTGATTTGACCCTTGATTCAGAGGAGAAGAAAAGCATCGACGGCTTTGCGAAAGGCCGGGACGAGATCGGGCTGACCATCGCCGCCTGCGACGCCTTCATCGAACGCGTCACGGCCGTCAGCGGAATCCTGGAAGCCGTCTCGCGCGGCGACCTGACCGCCGAACTCCCCGCCTTGTCCAGCAACGACACCATCGCGCTGTCGATTAGAAAGATGACGGACGGCCTGAATTCAATGATCAAGGAGATTGAGCAGCGCGATTATCTGCTTCACGCGGTGAACCGCACGGCCGATATCCTGCTAAGGGCCGACGAGCATAATTTCGAGGCCTCGCTTGAGGAAGGCCTGGCGCTTATGGCGGATTGCCTGGGCGTTGACAGGATACTTATTTGGAAAGCCGAGGCCGGGGAAAACGTTTTCAGTTATTACCTTGATTATCGATATGCGAACAGTTACGCCAGCCCGGGAAAGAGTTTCCCCTTGGGGGCCGTGTTCCCTTACTACACGGGTTTCGAGAAGTCCTCTTCGCGGCAAGACTCCATAAACGGCCCGGTATCCGGTCTGCCTGACGAATGGCAATCATTGAGCCGTGATTACAAAGTCAAGTCGGTCCTGATGCTCCCCCTGTTTCTGCGCGATGATTTCTGGGGGCAGATCAGCTTTGCCGATTTCCGCCGGGAACGCGTCTTCAGTGAGAACGAGGTCAGCATTCTGCGTTCCGCCAGCCTGATGATCGCCAATGCCAGGAATCGCCACGAAGAGGCGGCCTTAATACGCGAGGCCGACCACCGCACCAGGATCATGCTTGACACGATGCCGCTGTGTTGCCAGGTGTGGAGCAGAAACTTGTCCATTTTGGACTGCAACGAGGCCGCGGTAAAGCATTATGGATTCAGGGACAAGCTGGAATACATCGATAGGTTTTTCGAATTGTCCCCCGAGCGCCAGCCCGACGGCCGGCGTTCGGATGAGACGGTTTATGTGTGGCTTCGGAAGGCTTTCGAGGGGCAATACTGCGTCTTTGAATGGATGCACCAAATGCCGGACGGGACGCCGATACCGTCGGAAATCATCCTCTCCCGGGTCAAATTCGGAAATGAGGATGTGGTTATAGGCTATACGCGCGATCTGCGCGAGCAGCATATGATGATGAAAAGAATCGAAAGCCTCCTGCTTGAAACGCAGGCCGCCAACCACGCCAAAAGCGAGTTCATGGCGCGCATGAGCCACGAGATGCTTACGCCCATGAACGCCATCATGGGCCTGACGCAAGTGGCCCTGATGTCCGAACTTCCGGATGATATAATGAAAGGATACCTGGAAGAGATAAACAAGGCCTCCAATCAGCTGCTCCAGCTCATCAACGACGTGCTTGAGATGTCAAACATGACCTTTGACATATTCAAGCTTGACAATTTGGCTTTTTCCTTCACCTCCGTCTTTGACGACGCGCTGAAGGTCGTCGGCCGTTTCATGGAGGCGAAACAACAGGTCTTCACTTTTGAAATCGACCGCTCCATACCGCCCCTGCTCATCGGCGATAGAAGGCGCCTCGGGCAGGTGATGGTCAAAATCATGGAAAACGCGGCCAAGTTCACGCCGGAACACGGGGAAATACGTTTTTCGGCCCTCGCGTTGGATAAGGATGCCGAGGTGGTGACCCTGCGGGTCGAAGTCGAGGACAACGGCCAGGGCATAGCGGAAGAACGGAAGAAGAGCCTCTTTAACGTGTTTGAGCAGATAGACGGGGGCAATACCAGGAAACACGGAGGCATCGGGCTGGGGCTGGCCCTGGCGAAGCGCATAGTCGAGATGATGGGCGGCCGCATATGGGTCGATTCCGAATTGGGGAAAGGCTCCAAATTCACATTCACCTGTAAAGTCCAGCAGCAGGGCGCCGGTTCCGGCCCTTCACCCGCCTGAACGAAGCTTTCGGCCGATTCGCCGATTAATTGCCGGGGCCATGGAAAGTGAAGCGGAAATCAGAAGACGGATGATTGACGCGGCGAACGCGGTCAGAAGAACGAATCCGCTGGCGGGTTCCATCACCAACAGCGTAACCATAAATTTTGTGGCCAACGCGCAATTGGCGGTGGGCGGCTCCGCCGCCATGGTCTATCTGCCGGAGGAAGGGGAATT